>JACQPU010000057.1 GCA_016207365.1 Ignavibacteriales bacterium
CGCCTGGGCCACGCTCTCCTTCAGCTCGATCGTCCCGTCAGTGGGACCCGCCCAAAACAGGAAGAATGTGTCCACCACCAGGGACAGTTTGGAGAGGCTGACTGCCCTCGCCTGGGAGGTGGTAAAGGACCTCTTGAGGCGCTCATAACTCTGCAGGATGTCAATATCGAACAAGACAATCAAAGTTGTGGCAAAGAGTCCGACCAACACCACATACGTTCCAAACAGGCCAATAAGCTTCACAAGAACACTGGCAAGGAAGTCGCCCCCAACGCCGCTCCATTCGCCGGGAAGTATCGGTACATCGCCGGTCAGACGAATCGTGCCGCAGAGAGCCGAGAAGAGGATCGCAAGAATCAGGGTGTAGTTGGTGACGATGAGAAGGGGGCGAATGTCTCTGCGCCGAAGCAGAGCCAATGACCAGAGAAGTCCGAGGACGGGAAGCAGAATGACGGCGTAGCCGATAGTGGAGTTGATGAGGAGATTGGAAATCAGCGCGCCGAGGAGACCCAGAACATTGTCTGGCTGCCGGGCCTTCGCCTGGATGACCTCGTCGTTCGTGAAGACCTTCCAGAGATCCACGAATCTGATTTCACCCGTTGCCTGATCTCCGACACTGTACGACAGGAGACTGATCAACAGCAAGAATGAAATGAGAACACCGGCGAAGCTTGCGAGCTGGCTGCGGGGGGTGTTCTTTTTCTTTGGCGACAACACGGCTCTTACGTCGTCCATGATTGTCCCTCCTTCAAGAATGAATCAAACGGCTGATTCTGCATCAACCGCGTCTTTCCGCACTTTGATCACGGTACCGCTCAGAACCGGAACAATCGGGATGAAATCGATTTCGGAACAGAGGTCGATATCCTTGGAAAAACCGATTTCCATGAGATACTTGCCGTGATCCGTGTTCTTCAGCATTTTTTTCACAGAGCGGCCGAAACTTTTATAGAGGCTGAGGGCCGCAAGGGAGGCATCTGTTAATTCCACCGGGCCACCGTCCTGATCTTTCTGTAACGCATGGATGATCATGCCTGCGCAGACGCTGTCCTCAAGACTGAATCCTCCCACCCCCGGCGGCCGTCCGGCACAGAGAAGCAAAACATCCGAGTTTAGCCCCCTGATGTACTCCACAACGGACGACATGTTTACAAACGCTCCAACCGCCATGCTGCGGGCATACCGGCACTTTGCCATCGCAACAGACCCATTTGTTGTGCAGAAGATGATGGATTTTCCCCGAACCATGAGCTCCGTGTATTCAAGCGGAGAGTTACCAAGATTGAAACCCTGAATCATTTTGCCGTTCCGCTCACCGCCGCGTAACGTCACGTCACCAAACAAACTTCCGGAGACCTTGACAGCCGATTCGACGCTCGCGACCGGGATTACCTCCCGGGCCCCGTTTTGCAGGGCCGCAATCACGGTCGTGCTCGACCGAAGAACATCGATCACAACCACGTTTCTTTCGCGCAACTGAAGTTCATCAACGTGAGATTGTGAAAAACTAAGATCGATCTTCATGCAACCTAGCCCCCGCGTTATGATGGACGGATGAACGGGACTTCAACAACTGTCGCAGGTACCTCCTTGCCGCGGATATCCACCGCGATCGTGCTGCCAGGGGCAGCCAGATTTTTTTCGACATACCCCATTCCAATGCCGCGTTGCAGAACCGGCGAGAAAGTCCCGCTCGTCACGGTACCAACCACAAGCCCCGCATCCTTCAGCGCGAATCCGTGGCGGGCAAGATTCTTGTCGGGCAGTGTGAATCCCACAAGCTTCCTTTTCAGGCCCTCCTCATGAATCTTGACCAGCGCTTGCCTTCCTACAAAATCCCCTTTGCCAAGCTTTGTGATCCAGCCCAGACCGGCTTCAAGGGGGTTTGTCGTTTGATCAATGTCATTTCCGTAGAGACAGTATCCCATTTCCAGCCGCAAGGTATCGCGTGCACCGAGGCCCACGGGCATGATACCAAACTGTTTTCCCGAAGCAACAATTGCATCCCAGGCCGTGGAAGCCTTCTGCTCATCGGCTTCGAAGTACAGCTCGAATCCCAGTTCGCCTGTGTATCCCGTCCTGGAAATCATCATGAGAACGCCGGCAATGGTGCCGCGAGCAAACCTATAGTAGTCGAGTGAGCCCAGATCGATCGATGAGAGAGGCTGAAGCGTCTCGAGCGACTTCGGTCCCTGGACGGCCAGGAGCGCGGTTCGGTCGCTCGCATCTTCCAACCGCACATCCCCCTTCAGGTGGGAACGGAGCCAGTCATAATCCTTGCCAACGTTTGCCGCGTTCACGACCAGCATAAAATAATCGCCGCAGTGATACACGAGAAGATCATCAACTATGCCGCCGTCATCGTAGAGTATGGCAGAATACTGGGCTTTACCGTTTTCCAGTTTCGCAATGTCATTGACCGTCATGCGCTGGAGAAACGCAGCTGCATCGTGCCCGCGTACCTCAACTTCTCCCATGTGCGACACATCGAAAAGCCCGGCAGCCGAGCGGACGGCAAGATGCTCCTGAACAATGCCCGCAGGATACTGCACCGGCATTTCAAATCCGGCGAATTCGATCAGCTTTGCCCCGGCCTCCCTGTGCCGTACGAAGAACGGCGTTCGCTTCATTTTTTCGAACCCTGCGTCTTCTTCCAGTCTGCCAGGAAACGCTCAAGTCCTCTATCGGTCAGCGGATGCTTAATCAGCTGATCGATCACCTTGAACGGCATCGTACAGATATCAGCGCCGATCATCGCGGCGTCCACTACGTGGAGCGGATGGCGCACGCTGGCGACCAGTACCTGAGTTTCAAAGTTGTAGTTCCGATAGATTGTCACAACCTGTCTGATCAGATCCATGCCGTTGGCGCTGATATCGTCGAGACGGCCGATAAACGGGCTGATGATATAAGCGCCGGCTTTCGCCGCCATCAGGGCCTGGTTGGGCGAAAAGCACAAAGTCACATTCGTCCGAATGCCTTCCGTCTTGAGAATCCTGACAGCCTTCAGGCCTTCTTTGATGAGCGGAATTTTCACAACGATGTTCTTGTGGATACGTGCGAGCTCGCGTCCCTCCTTGAGCATTTCCTCGCACTCCGTCGCAACCACCTCGGCACTGATATCCCCATCCACGATCGCACAGATTTCTTCCAGCAGCTTCCGAAAGTCCTTCCCTTCCTTTGCCACAAGACTGGGGTTTGTCGTAACGCCGTCCAGGATTCCGAGACTGGCGGCTTCCTTGATTTCCTCGATGCTGGCAGTATCGATAAAGAACTTCATGGGTCAGCCCTTGTACTGTTCGGTAATGTCGTTTCCGGTTTTGGCCGACTGGAAACGGAATTCGTCGACAGGAATGTTCGCATCCGAAATCAACTTCACGCGCACGAAGAACTTGAACTTGATTTTCATCAGGCGCGAGATGGTACCATGCGTGAGAAATTCAGCCACGGCTGGATGGACGGTCAAAACGAGACGAAATTCACGCGACTCGGATTTAAATCTCCTGATCCACCGTTCGATCATGTTGATGGTCGTCATCTTCGACTGTACCAGACCTGTACCGCCGCATGTCGGGCAGGCTTCGCTGAAGCTCAGGTGGACGGCCTGGCGGATGCGCTGGCGCGTAAGCTGCATTAATCCAAACTCCGTCAGCGGAAGCACGGTGACTTTGGCCCGATCCCGACGGAGCTCTTTTTTTACTTCATCGTAGATCTTCTTCTTGTTCTTCTCCTCTTCAAGGTCGATGAAATCGATAATGATGATTCCTCCTATGTCCCTGAGGCGAAGCTGGCGGCAGATCTCCCGAGCCGCTTCGAGGTCGGTGCGCAGCGAGTTCTGTTCCTGCTCACGTTTTGCGGCGTAGCGCCCGCTATTCACGTCGATGACGGTCATCGCTTCCGTCTTTTCGATGATGATGTACCCCCCGCTTTTCAGCCAGACTTTTTTGCTGAACAGCGTCTCGATGTCTTTCTCGACGCCGTACTTGTCAAATACCGGCTCCTTGCCCCGATACAGCTCCAGACGGCCCAGCATGTCGGGGGACGTCCATTGGACATACGCCCTGATATCCTTGTAAAGCTTCTTCTCGTCAACGATGACGCTTTCAACATTATCGGAAAAGAGGTCGCGAATGACGCTTGAGGTTGTATTCATGTCTTTGTATACAAGGGCCGGTGCCTGCTCTGTCTTGACGACTTTTTCAATATTTCGCCAGATCTTGACGAGCTCGTCCAGGTCCTGCCTGATGAGTTCCTCGCTCTTCGACTCGGCAACCGTTCGGATGATCGCCCCGAATCCCTCGGGGATGATGGAGCGGACAAACCTCCGGAGCCTTCGCCGCTCTTTGAAGTTGTTCATTTTTTTCGACACACCGACCTTGCCGTCGAAGGGAAGGAGGACGAGAAATCTTCCCGGGAGGGAAATTTCCGACGTTACCCTGACTCCCTTTTTGCCAACGGGCTCTTTGGTGATCTGAACAAGGATTTCCTGACCGCGTTCGAGATTGACCTCGCGTCGTTTCCGCTCTTCGGGATGCCTTGCCGATGAAACCGGGGCTTCGGCGACTGCCTGTGTCGAGGTAGATGTTCCGCCGTTCGATGGCCCTGCTGCGGACGCTCCGGACTGGCCCATGACGACGGGTTCTTCATCGTCGTCATCGTCATCAAACAGGGCGTTGTATTCGTTGAGGGATTCTCCGATGTCGGAGAAATGGAGAAAGGCGTCCTGCTGGAGGCCGACGTTGATGAAGGCTGCACGGATGCCCGGCATGACCTTCGCGACCTTCCCGAGGTAGATATCCCCCACCATACGCTCTTTGCCCGGCGTTTCGACAAAGAGTTCGGCCAGACGGCCGTCTTCAAGAATGGCGATACGGTGTTCGCTCGCCGTGGAGTTGATAACAATGTCTTTTTTCATAGGGACACACGTTCCACCTCAGCCTCTGGCGTTGGGCATACCTGGGCAGGAATCCGGGTCGAAGCGGAAGGTGGCCCTCAACAGTTGCGGCGACAGCCGCCTGTGCAATGGGCAACAATCGTTGTGTAAGCGCTTCCGATCGAGTCGGATACTGCGCACAGGGACTTCCAAAGAAGATCCCAGGCGCAGGACTTTCGGTGAATCCTACAATCATCATGAATTGGTGAGTGAAAGTATCCGTCGATCGCAGAGCGTCGTACGGACTTGAACCAGCCGGCGGATCGAATCCTGGCGCTGCATCGGCTGAAAAACAAAGAGGTCAAGCTTCCCTGCGTCACACAAATCTCTTTGCCGACCGTTGCTTCCTTCCGGACCTGGCGGGGTTAAGCAACGATTTGCTGCACAGGACTTGACCTCAAACCGTGAAGAAAAAATCAAAAGAATCCTCTGAAAATCGTTATGTCCATATTGGTTATTTGTTATGAGTTATTTGGAATAAGGCTGCGCACAACAGCTGCCTGATACCCAATAGCCATTAACCGATAACCATGCCGCGTAGAGCTGATCGGGATCTCCGCCTCAAAGGTGAAACCAAAGGGCGGATCAGCCTCCCTAGATTGATCTACGAGGCTGAGAACTCCACCTCGCCTCTGTGGAGCTGATCGGGATCGAACCGACGACCTCTTCGTTGCGAACGAAGCGCTCTCCCA
>JACQPU010000006.1 GCA_016207365.1 Ignavibacteriales bacterium
CCAACCCGCTCCCCCTTGCCTTTCGATCCGAACGGAACTATATTGCCTAGGGACTCTGTTTGGAGAGTACCCAGTCACACTCCGAGGATTCCATGTTTCCTGGCCGCCTCTACAGCGTTTCCCTCCTTCTCCTACTTGGAACAGCAATCACTATCGGTCAGCAACCGCCGCCAGCCGACACGACCATCATCTTTCAGCCTTCAAGCCCCGATCTGGTCCGTCCCGATGCTTTTGACAATCCGTCGAAGGCATGGGGGTTCGACATCATGATATCGAACAACGGCTTTGGGGCTGGAGGATTCCTGCGGCATGAATTTTCCGATGAGATTTCCGGAATACTGACCCTGGCAATCTCGGATGTAAAAGATGAGGCTGAAGTCGAATACTTCGACATCTTCGGAAACTCTGTCATCCCGGGGAAGAAAAACAGACTTATTATGATTCCCCTCGTGGCGGCCGTTCAATACAGGGTGTTCAGCGAAGACATCATGGACAATTTTCGTCCTTACATATCAGCGGGGGTCGGACCAACCATGATGTTCGTTGCCCCTTATGCGTACACAAGAACGGTTTCGGATACTTCAGGTGTAACGTTCCGTTTCATCGAAGAGGTAGAATTTTTTGAGAGCCTGAAGTATGGACAGGCGAAATACACTGTGGGTGGATATCTCTCGGCTGGAGCATATTTCGGTGCACCGTACGGAACGCTCATCGGCCTGAGTATCCGTTATTACCTCGTGCCGTTTCCGCAGGGAATAGAAATTATGGAAGGGGTTACCGTCAAGAATTTCGGAGGGTTCTACATAACATTGAATATCGGATCGTTTTACTAGAGAAGATCCCACAAAAAACAAAAGCACCGGATTCACCCAGAGTCTCCCCTGAGCTCTGAGGAATCGTGGTGCTTTTTTTGTGCTTGTTCAAGATACGCGCAGAGAGAGACCGGTCAGGTGATGCGAGTCACAGGGCAAGGCATGAGTGTGCAAACCTACCCTCGAAAAAGGCAAAGTCCGGCACTTTTCGAAAGAGAAAATGCCGGACTTCGATAATCCCCGGAATAGAACCACGTTTACGGGTAGAACCGAAACGAAATCCCGCCTTCGAGGCCCAGCCCGACAACCGGTGTCAGAATAAGCGCCGGACCGATCTCAAACGCGATATCAAACGGGTCGTTCGGAAAGATGTAATCGGCTCCGAACATGAAGCGCGCACCAACGGCAAGAGTGCTCTTGTCGTATCGCGGTCCGCCAAAGGACGCCGCGCCAAGGAACACACCGGGACCATAATAGAACGGAACCTGCGGGTTTCTGAATGCATTCGAATGGAACAGATAATCCGCGCCAAAAGCGATCCCTCCGAATCCACCCCCCACAAATCCCTGTAATGCCTCCGATGGTTTGCTCCAGTATTTCACCGAAAATCCTGTCGGAGCCCCGACAATGAGCCCAATGCCTACCTTCTTCACCTGAGCTGCGCCGAGGGAACCCAGCGTCAGGCTCAAGACCAACAAAGCGAGCGTTCGCTTCATCCTGCTTCCTCCTTTTGTGGTATTTTTGAAAGCAACTGTTTCAAGAACTTTCCCGTATGCGAGTGCTTCGAGCGGGCCACGTCTTCCGGCGTTCCCGTAGCAACGATCCTCCCGCCGCGTTCTCCTCCTTCAGGACCAAGATCGATGACAAAGTCCGCGCACTTGACGACATCCATCTGATGCTCAATCACAACCACCGAATGCCCGGCATCAACCAGGGCGTTGAGGCATCGCAGAAGCTTGGCGATGTCATCAAAATGCAATCCGGTTGTGGGTTCATCAAAAATAAACAAAGCACGGCCATCTGTCTGTGACGCGGACAGATGGTGGGCAAGTTTGATACGTTGCGCTTCCCCGCCTGAAAGCGAAGTGGCTGCCTGACCGAGACGGATATATCCCAAACCAACATCATCCAGAACCTGCAGCCTGGCCGCAATTCTTGCACTTTGCTTCGATTCCCGAAAGAAGGCAATTGCCTCTGAAACCGTCATACCAAGAATGTCGTCCACATTCTTTCCACGGAAGCGGATATCAAGGATTTCCTGCTTGAATCGCTTCCCTTTGCACGTCTCACAGGTCAGGTACAGATCAGCCAGAAATTGCATCTCGATCTTCTGTACCCCATCACCTTCGCACGTCTCGCATCGCCCGCCAGGAACATTGAACGAAAAGTATCCCGGCTTGAATCCCCGTGCGCGAGCCGCTGGCGTTTTTGTAAGAAGATCCCTGATCAGATCAAATACCTTGATGTATGTTGCAGGATTTGAACGCGGTGTCCGGCCGATGGGCGACTGATCAACCAGCTCCACGTGATTGATCCGGCTTGCCCCCTCGATCGATACAAATCGGCCCGGGGATCCTTCGTATCCCCCCATCATTTTGCGGAGCCCGGCATATAACACATCGTGAACAAGAGTGCTCTTCCCCGATCCGCTGACACCCGTGATGCACACGAACATTGCGAGGGGAATCCGGACATCGATGGACTTCAGGTTGTTCTCCGAAGCACCTCTGATATACAATGATTGCTCCGAGTCAGGCCGCCGCTTTGCAGGGAGTGGTATTGAGGACGATCCGCGGAGGTACAGAGCCGTCAACGACGTAGGATGCCTCAGAAGATCATGTACTGAGCCGCAAAACACCACCTCCCCGCCATGTTCTCCCGCATGAGGCCCCATGTCGACAATAATGTCGCCCGCCCTGATCATGTCCTCGTCATGCTCCACAACCATCACCGTATTTCCGACATCTCTCAGCGACTTCAGGATATTGATCAGGCGCTCGTTGTCGCGCGGATGAAGACCAATACTCGGCTCGTCGAGCACATAGAGAGATCCCACGAGGGATGAACCCAGGGAGGTAGCAAGGTTGATCCTTTGCGATTCGCCTCCGGAAAGCGTCATCGAAAGGCGATCAAGGGTCAGATACCCTATCCCCACATCATTAAGAAACTTCAGGCGTTTGCGCAACTCCTCCAGAATTCGCTTCGCAACTTCCCTGTCAAATGAGGAAAGACTCAGCGTGCGGAAGAACTCCCGCGCTTCTTCAAGGGTCATCCGGGCAATGTCATGAATCGTTTTGTCACCCACGCGAATATTCAGGGCATCTTTTCGAAGTCTCGCCCCCCCGCATTCATCGCACGTTGTGTAGCCGCGATAACGACTCAGAAACACGCGATAATGAATCTTGTACGATTTTCGCTCGATAAAATGGAAAAACTTGTGAATTCCATCAAACCCGTCCGAGCCGTTCATAACGATATCGCGATGGTCCGGTGAAAGATCCTTAAACGGAATATCCACTGGAATTCCCTCCCGGGAGGCAGCCTTGAGCAGATCGCGCAGGTTTTCCCGCCATTTAGGAAAATTCCAGGGGTGGATGGCGCCATCCCGGATCGATTTTTCGGGATCGGGAACTACAAGATTCATGTCGATTCCAACTGACCGGCCGAATCCCTGGCATTTGGGACACGCCCCGAAGGGATTATTAAAGGAAAAGAGCCGGGGGTCGGGCTCTTCGTACCTTAGGCCATCGCGTGTACATTCATAGTGTTGTGTAAATCGAATCTTTATCCCTGAATCGGGGAAGAATATCCAGACGTACCCGTCGCTCTCGGCAAAAGCCACCTCGATCGAATCCGCAAGACGCGCTTCCGCATCCTGATCGCCGTGTTGAAGGATTATCCGATCGGCAAGCACCATAACATCCTTCTTGCTCTTCCCTTTGAAGCCCGACTCATTCAAATCCACGATTGTGTCGTTCACGAGGATTCTGAAAAACCCTCGCTGTTTCAAGACGTCAAGCTCCTCCTTCATTGACCGGCTTGGATGATCGTGAAGGGGAAACGCGATAATGACCTTCGTGCCCTCCGGCTCGTGGCGGAGTCGTTCGACGACCGTCGAAACCGTATCTCTTTGTACCAACTGACCGCATACCCGGCAATAGGTCTTACCGATTCGCCCAAACAGCAGGCGCAGGTAGTCATAGATTTCCGTTGTGGTCGCGACAGTGGATCTTGGATTACGGCTCATGGTCTTTTGCTCTATGGCAATGGACGGGCTAATGCCCTGAATGAAATCCACGTCGGGCTTGTCCATGCGTTCCAGGAATTGGCGGGCGTACGATGAGAGGCTTTCAACATACCGTCGTTGGCCTTCGGCATAGATTGTATCAAAGGCAAGGCTCGATTTTCCCGAACCGCTAACCCCGGTGACCACAATCAGCCTGTTGCGCGGGAGGTCGAGGGAGACGTTCTTGAGGTTGTGGACTCGTGCCCCGCGGACTACAATCGAGCGCAAGGGGCCCGGCTCGGCCTTTTTCCGCTCAGGGAAGGCAGGATCGTTGCCAAGAGCTGTGAGGTGGGTCGTCATAGCCAAACTTTGAAAATAAGAAAAAATCCGGAAGGAAAAATGAGAAAAAGGACATGGAGGGAGTACATCAGAACGATATGGACAGGGATGTTGTAGGGACGAACTCCACGAATCCCAGAGAACGAATCGTCGGTCGCAAGTGAGTTTCCACCCGTACAGACTCATTGAACGTCCGCGCACCCAACGCTGCGTCGACCATGCTCAGCAAGTGGTTCACGACAATCATGGACGTTGCCGTTCTTGCCACCATATACAGATCGTTGGCGCGTCCGCGCATATCCCGATATTCCCTGAAACGGGCTGAAACAGAGACCAGGTAATCTGTACGTGCGGGATCCCAATCCACCCATCCCACATTGTACTGAAGATATTTTCCTATCAGCTCGTAATACTGCTGATCCGGCCTTCTCGGCAACCTATGACTGAATCCCGTGCTCGCAATCG
>JACQPU010000052.1 GCA_016207365.1 Ignavibacteriales bacterium
CCGTTGCATCGCGTTTGATCAAAGACGGCAGGGTCCTCCGCGCATATCTCGGCATCGGCGGTCAGGTTGTCGATATTCCTCGCGGGACACTTCGGGTCCGCGGTCTGAAAGGTGCGCGCGGCGTGCTTGTTGCAGACCTTGACAAGAACGGACCGGCAACTGCGGCAGGCATCCGTCCTGGCGACGTGATTGTCCACTTTGGACAACACCGCATTGAAAGCATTGATGACCTCCACAAGCTGCTCACGGATGACACCATCGGAAAGGAATTCCCGATTGTGATTCTCCGTGTCGAAAAATCCCTCAAACTGCCTATAATCCCGGCCGAATTGCCTGCCTGATCTACTCGTTCAGAATCCGGCACCGTGTTTCGGGGACCCCCGTCGCGAGTTGCGGCCAATCCTTTTCTGGAACTCCTCTCGTCTTCAATCGTCTAACCCAGAAAAGACCACTATTGAGGAGATTTGTTATGAGGGAACAGGTACTGCCTGGCGGGCTCGGCCTTCTTCTTGGGTTCCTGGTGTTGACCGGGTTTGCGACCTACACAAACGACCAGCCGGCTGAGAAAAAGAAACCGAGGGCCGGTTGGCTTGGCGTTTCTATCCGGGATGCCGCAGACATGCGAGAGGAGAAGAAACTCTCCTCCGACGACGGAGCATATATCGTGGAGGTCGTCGAGGATAGTCCGGCTGACTCCATTGGCCTGCGCAAAGGCGATGTGGTTCTGGAATTCGGCGGCCGAAAGATCTACGACGCGGATGACCTTGCAAAATCCGTCAGTCGCACTGAACCGGGAACGCGAGTACCGGTTGTTGTCCTCCGTGATGGAGAACGAAACACATTTCAGGTTGCCGTCGGCAAGTATCCAAGACGCTCCGCTGCACGTTTGTTCGCAGGTCCGGGCACGATGATCCACAGATTCCATACGCGCGGAATGCTGGGACTAAGTGTCATGACGCTGAACGAACAGCTGGCAAAGTACTTTGGAGCCCCCAATGATGAGGGCGTGCTCGTGGAGAGCGTCGAGAAGAAAAGTCCGGCGGAAAAAGCCGGAATCATGGCAGGAGATGTGATCCTGCGCGTGGGCTCTCGTTCTGTCGATGATATAGATGACATCTGGCGAGGACTCGAAAAGTTCAAGGAAGGCGAGAAGGTTGAATTTGAGGTGCTTCGCAAAGGGTCGAAGAAAGTCATGATGGTGGAACTCGACGAAGATGTGGACCGGCCCTGGGGACACTTCATTCCACCACGCATCCGGTCGGTGCCTCCCATCCCGGGAGAATTCCACTTTGAATTCGATATTGAGCCCGAGCTCCGGAAGATTGAGCGGAGACTTGAGCAAATTTCACCAAGGATCGAGAGAGAAATACGCGAAAAGGTACAAAAGGTCACACGAAGTGTGAGCATTTAATCCGCTGTTCCCATAACCTCCTTCAAACAGCCCCGGCCGGAGACGGTCGGGGTTTTTGTTGAACCAAAAATCCGCATCTCTTCTTGAACGCGCGCCCGCATTTTTGTATCTTCACAGGGCCATTTCCAAGAACTCCACATTCATGCACGATCATCGCTTCCTGAAGCTATCCAAAGAGCGCTTCGCAACAAACGCGCCTCACCTGAAAAAAGGTACCCCATGAAAGCAATCTTCGCTGTCGTCATGCTTTTTGCACCGATTGTCCTTGTGGCGCAGAGGAACCTCGGAACCCGGGCGACGGAATCCGGTGGACCGCTGATGCCTGAACAGGCAGCGTACGACGTTACGTTCTATAGTCTGGATCTAACGGTCAATCCGGCGGATTCGAGTATCGCCGGGTCGGTGACAACATACGCCACCATAGTCCACCCCATTGAATGGTTTGTGCTGGACCTGGATACCGTGTTCACGGTGACGGCTACCACTGGCGGCAGTCCCTCGGCCGATATCGATTTCCTTGAATTTGAACGGCGTGGATCCCGAATCTGGATATTCCTGGGCCAGACCTACCAGCCCGGTGAACGCGTGCGTGTTCGGGTCAATTATCACGGCCGTCCCAGAGTCGCGGCCCGCCCGCCATGGGTCGGAGGATTCACGTGGGCCAGGACTCCGTCAGGCGAACCGTGGATCAGCCTTTCCTGCCAGAATGACGGCGCCGATCTATGGTGGCCCTGCAAAGATCATCCTGGCGACCGGGCGGATTCCGTGGCTCTGCGGATCACCGTCCCAACGGGCCTCGTCTGTGCTTCCAACGGAAAGCTTCTGAATGTGACTGACAACCGAAACGGTACGTCCACATTTCGTTGGTTTGTATCCACACCCATCAATAATTATTGCGTTAACATCAGCATTGCTCCATATCGAACAGTGGATACGCTCTACACAAGTGTCACGGGCGAGAAGTTTCCCGTGACATTCTGGGTCATTCCGGAAGATTACCATCGCGGAGTGAAACACATGCCATTGTTTCTGAAGGATCTGCGGTTTCTCGAGGAGCGGCTTGGCCCCTATCCGTTCCGCGCCGACAAATATGGAGTCGTCCATACCCCATACCTCGGCATGGAACACCAAACACTGATTGCCTACGGCAATGAATTTCGTCTCAATGAATTTGGCTATGACTGGCTTCATTTTCACGAGCTTGCGCACGAGTGGTGGGCGAATCTCGTGAGCAACGCGGATTGGAAGGATATGTGGATTCATGAAGGGTTTGCAACGTACATGGAGGCCCTCTATCGCGAGTACCTTGCGGGTGACACGGCATATCACGGCTTCATGGAGGGAATCCGGAAAAGGATTGCCAACCGGAAACCTGTTGCCCCCCGAAGGGCCACCACGTCGACCGAAATCTATTTCTTTCCCCCGGACTACACTCACAGCGACACCGACATGTACTATAAGGGCGCCTGGATTCTCCATACCATGCGATACCTCGTCGGGCCTCAGACCATGAACCGTTTCCTTCGGAGGATGGCGTATCCCGATCCGTCACTCGAACGCGTTACGGACGGATCGCATTGCCGGTACGTAACGACCGCGGACGTGCTTCGTACTGTTGAGCTTCTCTCTGGTACACAGTTCGATTGGTTCTTCGATGTCTATCTCCATCAGCCCCAATTGCCGAAACTCGTCACCGAACTCAACGGCAATGAACTTATTCTGCGATGGGTGGTACCGGACAATCTTCCGTTCCCGATGCCGGTCGAAGTTCAGTTCGGAGAAAACCGAATCGGCCTGGATATGAAAACAGGAGTGGCTCGCTTGTTGCTTCCGTCCGGCATTACGGCGATTGTTGATCCTGACAATTGGATTCTCAAGGCTGCAGATTGAGCCGTTTCCCTTTTGTGCCAAAATTCTCTATCTTGCGCCTGCATGGACAAACAGACAATCCTGAAACTCATTGAAGAGGTGCTGCGGGAGACCAACGCGCACACATGCTGCCAGGACGGCGTGTGTTCGGACAACCTCTGCGTTGTTCACAACAAGGAGGGTGTTCAAAATGTCGTTCGCAGCGGAGCAGACAGGATATCCGCGGGAATCGGTGTTTCAGGAGAATCCATTGACAGCGCAATTGCATCCATGATCGATCACACGCTTCTGAAACCAGACGCAACGGTGAAGCAGATTGAAACGCTGTGCACAGAAGCGAAGCAATACAGATTTGCCAGCGTCTGCATCAATCCATCGTACGTCCGGCTGTGCGCAAAACTCCTGCGCGACACGGCGGTGAAAGTCTGCACTGTGGTGGGATTCCCACTCGGCGCAACGACAACGGAGGTGAAGGCCATTGAAGCCGAACGGGCCCTTCAGGAGGGAGCACGCGAGATCGATATGGTGATCAATGTCGGCATGCTGAAGTCCGGTGAATACAAGTATGTCGAGAACGACATCGCGGCTGTCGCGAGAGCTGTAAAACGACACGGCGGTCTGCTCAAGGTCATTATCGAGACCGGACTGCTCACGGACGAAGAAAAAGTGAAGGCGTGTCTATTGGCGAAGAACGCCGGAGCGAATTTCGTCAAGACATCCACGGGATTTACCAAGGGTGGTGCGACCACAGGGGACGTGGCGCTCATGAGGAAGGTCGTGGGTCCGACGCTCGGCATCAAAGCATCAGGCGGGGTTCGAACACATGAGGACGCCAAAGCTCTGATCGAAAGCGGAGCCAACAGAATAGGAGCTAGCGCCAGCGTGATGATTGTGACGGGGGAGAAAACGGGGCTGGGCGGTTATTAGTTCAAGGTTTAAGGTCCAAGGTTTAAGGTTTGGGTGAAGGAGGAAAAGAACAAGAAATGAAAAAGCAAAAATCAAACAGAAAGCGCTTTCTTTTTTCTTCCTTCTGTTTCATTTCTTTTTGCTTCTTGCCTTTTGCTTTTTCCCTCCAGGGCTGTGGAGGCGAACGGCAGACGTTGAAGGACGACGAGAATGGGACCAAGGCTAAGGCCCCCATGGTCTACTACGAAGCCACGCTGAGGCCGTCTGAGTTTGATGAGGAGGTCGAAATCATTCAAAAGGACCACGAAAAACAAGGAGAATCCGCTCTTCCTTTCGAAGTTCCATCGGATAGCACGGTTGTTGAAACAGTTGAGGTGCAGGGCTTTCGAATACAGGTGTTTGCCTCATCAAGCATTGATGAGGCCAGCGCAGCCCAGATTGTGGCCAGGGAGAAGGTCGGGACTGATTCTGTGTACGTCGTTTACGACCCCCCGGTTTACAAGGTGCGGGTCGGCGATTATGCCACCCGGCTCGAAGCAAACCAGCGCTTGCCTCGGCTCGTTCACCTGGGATACACCGATGCGTGGGTGGTATCGGACAAGATCTCCCTGCGACGTGTCACCCGGATTCCCCGCCCAGCCGATTAGGGCCTGTTGAAAGAATACCGTTAGGACTTCAGAAGAGGGGGGATGCACTCACCTGCGTGTAAATCTGGCAAATCTGCGCAAATCCGCGTCAGACTACATTTTCATACATCTTCTCAATCAATCCCGCGTACTTCTCCTCTACCACCTTCCTCTTCACCTTCAGGGTCGGGGTTATATCGCCTGATTCGACGGTGAGAGGTTTGTCCAGAAGCTCGAATCGCCGCACCCGCTCAAACGCAGGCAATTCCCTCTGAATCATTTCAATCTCTTTTCGATACATCTCTCTTATAGAGTCGTGTGTGGCCAGGTCGTAGTCCGATTCAAATCCAATGCCATTCTGCCGCGCATATTCTTTCAGAACCTCGAATTCCGGCACGATGAGCGCTGTGAGAAACATCCGACCGTCACCGATGAGCACGAATTGATCGATATACTTGCTTGCGAGAAAGAGATTTTCGATGGGTTGCGGGGCGATATTTTTGCCACCGGAACTAACGAAGAGATGTTTTTTCCGGTCGGTGATTATCAGGTGTCCCCCTTCGTCGAAATGTCCAATATCTCCCGTGTGGAACCACCCGTCGCGGTCAATGACTTCCTCGGTTGCCTTCTTGTTATTGTAATACCCCATCATGATATTCGGTCCCCGCGCAAGGATTTCGCCATCTTCTGCAATCTTGAGTTCGACCCCGGGAATCGGCTTTCCAACGGTGCCGAACCGGTAGTCATGCAACCGGTTGACTGTCAGCACCGGTGAAGTTTCTGTTAATCCGTAACCCTCGATGATCTGAATTCCGACCGCCTCGAAGAATTCCCCCAGCATTTTCGGGAGCGCTGCTCCGCCGGAGACAAAGAACCGGATCTTTCCCCCTGTGCGCTCCTTAAGCTTGGAATACACAAGCTTCGAAGCCAATCCGTGCTGAATTTTCAGCATCGGGGGTATTTTTCCGGCTCGCCTGGCAGCAGCCATCTCTTTTCCTACTCCCACCGCCCAATGAAAGATTTTTTGACGAACCGCCGGGCTGCTATCCACCTGCTTCATCAGCCTGTTATAGATTCTCTCAAAAAGACGCGGAACCGTGGTGACAATTGTCGGATGGACTTCAAGAAGATTATCGCGGACCGTTTCCACACTCTCGGCATAGGCAACCGTTGCCCCGCAGGCCATCGCGGTGTAGTACCCGGCCATCCGCTCGAACGAGTGACACAATGGGAGGAACGAAAGAAGGACGTCGGTTTCGCCGAACGGGATCACATCGGCGGATGCTTTGATGTTTGAAACCAGGTTCTTGTGTGTGAGCATGACTCCTTTGGGATTTCCCGTCGTGCCCGATGTGTAAATGAACGTCAAGAGATCGTCCGGTTTGATTTGAGAAATCGACGCCCGCAGGAGATCGGGGTGGGTTTGGCCAAAGGCATCTCCCATTTCGTAGATGCGTGAGAATGAAATAACTTCATTTCCTGTTATCACGCCTTTGTCAGACATTACGACCGTCTTCTCGAGGGACTTGACATCGTCCCGGATGCGCAGAATCTTGTTCAATTGCATCTGGTTGGACACGATGGCCATGCGCACGCCGGCATCAATATAAATGAACTCAATCTGCTTGGGAGTCAGCGTGGGATAAATGGGTACATTGACAACTCCAAGAATAACCATGGCCATATCGGCCACGACCCACTCAGGACGGTTTTCAGAAATGATTGAGAGCCGATCCCCTCGGCGAACGCCGAGCGAGGCCAGACCGAGGGCAAAGCGTTCCACCTGTCGGCGATATTCGGCGTGCGTAATGGACCGGTAAGTGCCCTCTGCTTTGTACTGGAGCATTGGACGGCCCGAATGTTCGTACTTCGTTGTGATCCGGTCGAACATCTCTGCAATCGTCGAAAACTCAATGACAACAGACATGGGTTTTTCTCCTCGGAATTCTCACCAGGCTTCGCTTTCCGGAGCACGCAAAATTACTCCGTAAGTGCCCAACATTCAAGACCTTTCCTTCCGTTATTCACGACGGTTCTCCGATCGTTCCGGTCTGGTGCCTCCGCTTGGTAGTCCCAGGAAGACTCGGCGTCTTTTCCCGGCTCCCTTAAAGCCCCTTCTGAACCTTTCACGATCGTCAAGTAAAGTCTCCATAGCAACTTACATCATTTTATCTAACAGGCAAGTCCCACGCCCTGTGCAAGAGCCGTGCCATCGACGGAGGGGTATGTTCCATAAAATTATGCGTGAAGTTTTGCCCCGCTCAAAATTAACTTGACAAAGCTCCGGTAACCGCTTATATTGATGCCCGGTTATCGTTCGCCGGAGGCAGGTCAGAGAAGACGTTGTTTCTGCAAAATCCCGGTTCTCTGACTTTCACGTTTCCAAGGGACGTGCGACGGCTCTCAACCCTCCCTTTAACGCTGGACTGAGAGCATGGAGTTGCCGGGCGGCGGTTCTGCTCTTCCACAAATTTCAAAGACGACTCTGTAATCCTTCTCAGCGGATACCCACTCCGTATGAAGGTTCTTTTTTTCTTAACTCAAACATGATTGTTCTTCTTCACGCACCCTTCATTTTTTAGCGAGGAGACATCCCCCATGGTCGACAAAGAAACAAAGGCAGCCGTGACCGTTGACCAGCCCGAGCGATCCACCGGAAAGCGCGGACTTACCTTTCAGCGTGCCTTCACAAAACCCGGTGTGCATCCGTTCGATGAAGTCGAATGGGAGTTCCGTACTGCGATCATCTCGAACGAAAAAGGTGAGCGCATTTTCGAACAGAAGGATGTCGAGATTCCGAAATCGTGGTCGATGACGGCAACGAACGTGGTCGTCTCGAAGTACTTCCACGGCACGCTCGGGACACCGGAACGGGAACACAGTGTTCGGCAGCTCATTGACCGCGTTGCCCGTACGATTTACCGCTGGGGCGTTCAGGGCGGATACTTTGCC
>JACQPU010000067.1 GCA_016207365.1 Ignavibacteriales bacterium
CCGCGGGAAGAGGAGTTTGGCCTAAAAGCGCAAATACGACGCGCCGCCGTTTCTGTTCCGTCCAACATTGCTGAGGGGCTTACTCGTAAATCGGGCAAGGACAAGCTTCATTTTCTGAATATTTCAGATGCATCTTTGAGCGAGTTGGATACGCAACTTGAAATAGCACGAGTGTTGGAGTTTATCGATGATGAGGTATTCAACGTTGCCGAGGACATGCTCGTGGATGTTCAAAGGCCGCTCAGCGGGCTTATTCGCTCAATTGATCCTTAGTAACCATTCACCGTTCGCCGTTCACTATTCACCGTGCTTAATAATGAAAAAGATTGAGGCCATCATCCGCCCTTTCAAGCTTGACGACGTCCGTGCGGCCCTGGCAGAAATTGGCGTACAAGGCATGACCCTGACAGAGGTAAAAGGCTACGGCCGGCAAAAGGGACATACCGAACTGTACAGGGGCTCGGAATACAAGATAGACTTCCTTCCGAAAATCAAACTCGAAATCATCGCCAGTGACTCGATGGTGGAAAACGTCGTCGCGGTGATCTTAAAGGCCGCCAAAACGGGCCAGGTGGGGGACGGAAAGATCTTCGTCTCAACCGTCGATGACGTTATCCGCGTCCGGACCGAAGAGTCGGGAGAGGATGCGCTCTGACCATCGGTTTTCCCGCGCAACTCCAGTCATTCATGAGTAATGCAACCGCTCTATTCAGAGCAGGGTACGTGGCCATAATCGGGGAACCCAACGTCGGCAAATCGACCCTGATAAATGCCTTGCTGGGACAAAAAATTTCCATTGTTACGCGCAAGCCGCAAACGACCCGACAACGGGTGCTTGGCATTCTGACGCTCGCCGATGCACAAATGATCTTTCTCGACACGCCCGGCATCCTGGAACCAAAGTATCTTCTGCAGGAAACGATGATGCGGTCGGCAAGGAGGGCGCTGGAAGACGCCGACGTTATTCTTGTCCTCACCGACGCCGGCAATGAATCCTATCTTTCAAAGGTACTGCTTGCCGTCGTTAAGCCCCTTCAAAAGCAAAAACCCCTGATTCTCGCCATCAACAAAGTCGATACACTTCACCGAGATCGGGCGCTTCCGATGATCGCTGAAATGGCAGAGACCGGAATGTTCGAGGAGATTGTGCCCATTTCAGCGTTAAAAACAGAAAATCTGGACAGGCTGCTGGAGTCACTGAAAAGCAGACTGCCCGAACATCCGGCGTTGTATCCGGAAGACCTGGTGAGTGAACAACCGGAACGCTTTTTTGTGGCGGAAATTATCCGGGAGAAGATTTTCGAGAAGTTCCACGAGGAGATTCCCTATTCGACGGCGGTGGAGATTCGCGAATTCAAGGAGCGGGAAGAAGGGAAGACGTACATCAATGCCGACATCATCGTAGAACGCGCCTCACAAAAAGGGATTCTCATTGGAGCTAAAGGATCTGCCCTGAAGGCCGTCGGACAACTTGCCCGTAAGGAAATCGAGGAATTTATCGGAAAACCGGTTTTTCTGGAGTTGTTTGTGAAAGTGGGGGAACAATGGAGAAAGAGTGGATCGTGGATGAAAAGGTTAGGATACAGTGAAGAGTGAAGGGTGAAGAGTGTAAGATCGTAAATCGTAAAAATCTCACTTGGTAACCACCAACAACCAATACGCAATAACTAATAACCAATAACCAATCTTCATGCCCGAGCTTCTTCCATTTCGCGGTGTACGTTACAATCCTTCTAAAGTCAACCTCGATGCCGTCGTGGCGCCGCCGTATGACGTGATCTCGCAAGAGCTGCAGGCACGATTGTATGACAAGGACCCACACAATGTTGTCCGGCTTATCTTGTCCCGGGACGAAGACCGCTACACGTCCGCAGCACGGACATTCGCCCAGTGGCAGGAAGAGCGGATTCTCCTGCGTGACAGCGAACCTGCTCTGTATTTGCTTCACCAGGTGTTTGACGGTCCGGACGGAACAACGGTGACAAGGAAGGGGTTCATCGCTCTCTGCAGACTTGAAGATTTCGGGTCCAAGATGGTCATGCCTCATGAAAAGACCCACGCAAAGCCCAAGGAAGACCGGTTGAATCTTCTCAAGGCCGCGGGTGCCAACTTCAGTCAGATTTTTTGCCTCTATTCTGATCCGGAAATGCAGGTAGACCGGGTTCTCAATGGCTGGTCAAAGATGGGGCCGACAATCGACGTCACGCACGAGGGAGTTCAGAATAAGTTGTGGACGGTAACGGACCCGGCGACGATTGAACAAATTTGCACGACTCTTCTTCCAAAGCAAGTCCTCATTGCCGATGGTCATCACCGCTACGAAACGGCCCTTGCATACCGGGATGCGATGCGCTCGAAAAATCCCGGCCACACGGGAACCGAAACATACAATTTTGTCATGATGTTTCTCACCAACGTGGATGACGAGGGACTGATTATTTACCCAACTCACCGCGTTGTTCACTCGCTTCCTTCGTATGATTCGGAGAGGTTTCTACGAGACGTCGAGGAGCATTTTATCGTTCGTGAATTCGATCAGGAAGATCTCCTGCTCTCAGCCCTCGAATCGAGTTCGGTGCCGTCGTTCGGTGTTTGTATGGCCGGCAGTCATCCGTGCGCATTGCTTTCCTTAAAGCCCGTACATCTGCCG
>JACQPU010000054.1 GCA_016207365.1 Ignavibacteriales bacterium
ATCCGAATTTTCTTGTTGTTAATGTCCCGAACACCGCTATGCGCGTTTCTGTGACAAGCCTGGTTCCTCCCTCTGCCGGTTCCAGGAGAAAATTCCACGCGGCCTTTGCCCATCCCTCCTCCTCAAATTCCACAAATTGCCCGGCTGTTGTAACGTGCGGACACAAGTGTCCGGAAGCCTTCCAGAATTTTCCGACAATTCCCAGCACAATCTCGCTGTTTGTTTCCTGGTCCAAGAGGAGAAAACCGGTTCTCTCAATCTCAGAAAGGAATGGTGCTTTGGAGTCTCCGAGTGCGTAACCTTTTCTGCCGGAGAAAAAAGCCGGGAGAGACCTGAGTGTCATAAGCATTCCAATGATTGGCGCATCGGCGGGGCGCAGGTCTCTGAGGGCTTCAAAGACGCGATCGGGGGAGGCGTTGACGAAGGTTTCGTGAATTTCGCGAAACCGGTAGGCTGGAAGAACCCGCTCAAGGAGCATCTGTCTGACCATCTGAAACACCGGGAGGGGTTTTGGGTTTGCGCACTGAATAAGTCGTAATCAGCGCGACGGCGGCTACGATGGTTATTGCGGCCAGAACAATGCGTGCACCGAGCACCTCATCTGCGATCAGCCATCCGAGTAAAACCGCGATGATCGGATTCACGTAGGCATATGTTGCCACCATGGACGGCTGAACATGCCTCAGGAGCCAGATGTATGCCGTGAAGCCGACAAGCGAGCCGAAGGCGATGAGATACGACAGGGAAAACAAAGATCGGGGAACAATGGAAGCCGGATCGAAATCGGAGAGTTCCCCACCTGCGATTCCCGCAAGTACGCAGAGAATCCCCCCAGCGATCATCTCCATTGCAGTGGCTTGAAACGGGTTAGCGGGAAGCTGTGAGCCGCGTGAATACAGCGAGCCGCCCGCCCAAAACATCGTCGCGATGACAAGCACCCCGGCTCCCACAGGATCGATTTCCTGACCGCCGATGATATTGGCAGGATCAACCAGTAAACCCACGCCGAGGGTGCCGAGGACCAGGCCCATGACGCCGCCAGGGGTGGGCTGGTAGCCGCGATGCCACCAGTCGAAGATGAGAAACCACACAGGCGTGACGGCAATGATAAGAGCGGTGATGCCGGACGGCACATACTGTTCCGCCCAGGAGACTCCTCCGTTTCCAAGAAACAAGAGCGCAGCACCGACAATTGCTGCGGATTTCCACTGCGCGAGCGTTGGACGTTCAACTCCTCGCCAGAATACAAAGCCGTAGAGAATAAGTCCGGCTATGATGAACCTCGTTCCGGCCATTAGGAAGGGCGGGATCGACTCGACGGCGAATCGGATCCCAAGATACGTGGAACCCCAAATGATGTAAACGGCGGCAAATGCCGTGATGATCTTTGCGCGTGAAGGCGTGTTCATGCAAGAATGGGGAGAATGAGAAGCGGCTAATATACGGAAAAAAATCGAGGAAGGATGCGGGTGCTGTAAATTGGAAGGTTACAAAGAGAACCACAGAGAGAATCTTTCTCGGTGGAACTCTCCGTTTTTCTCTGTGTCTCTCCCGCCTGCCCTCGAGGAATCCCGTGGGCGGGCAGGTGTGAAATCCCCCGAGGCGAATCAGGTTTTCAAAGTCCCGTCCTCGTTGTAGGCTTGGTCGAATGTATAGCCCCAGGTTTTTGCCGGAACGCCAAGCAGGGAGGCTGCATATTCAAGAAGTTCGGGGCAGAAGAAATACCACTTTTGGCTTACGACACGATCTTCGGCTGTCTGGAGAGAGAGGATTTCGGCCAGAACCTTCGGATGGCCGTCATGCTCGCGGAAACCGAAGAGCACGGACTTGCCGAAGAGAGTTCCATACTCCACCCAAATGCGGCCTTCTTCAAGCGACCAGTAATGCAGAGATGATTTCTTCATCATGTCCGTTCCGTGTTCTTCCCAATCGCCCACGATCTCGTTGACGGCTTCCTTATCGAGGAGAGCCACAAGGGCTTCGGGATCACGCCTGTTGAACGCATCAATGTACCTGCTGATTAGCGGATCCGGTGGCGTGAGGCCTGTGCGCGCGCGGTGCAGTTCCGGGGTTTCCGTTTGGAGTTTCTTCAGCGATCCTCTGGCCCTGTGGAGAGCTGCTTTAACGGCTCCTTCGGATGTGTCGAGCATTCCTGCGACCTCATAGGCTTTGAAATCAAACATATCGCTCAGAAGAAGAATCACGCGTTGACGGGGTGGTAGTGTGGAAACCAGAATTTCCATCGCTTCGCGGGATTCTGCCTGAAATCCGGTGGCCTGATCCGATGCAGTCTCTTCGGCAGAATCCAGGTCTCCAAACGAAGTCTTCAGGTGCCTCTTCTGATCAATCCAGGCATTCGATGCCATCCGGAAAAGATAGGCTTTGAGGTCGATGGCCTGACCCAGGAGAGCCATCCTGGAAAAGGCTTTCAGAAGTGTATCCTGCAAAAGGTCCTCAGCGTCCCAGGGCGATCCGGTTAATTTCAGACAGAAATTCCAGAGCGCGGGGCGATGAGGGGATGTGAGAAGAACAAAGCGGTTTCTGATATCGCGCAGTGATTTTTCGAGTTGTTCAAGATTTTGGTCAGCCATGAGATTCCTCCGTTTTTCTGCAAGACGGAAAAATAGGCCGAAACGATACGCCGGAGGCCATCAATCCTTCCAATTCCACCATTTCAGAAGCTTTGGGTCATGTTTTTTTCTTGAAGCGAAATACACCGCGCACCGGAAGGTATAAAGAAGACAACGGTCAATGGGCTTCCCCATCTGCGCGCACCGGCGCTTATACAGACGCTGTGCGTCTTTGTGTTTCAGATCAGCCACTCTTCGAATGCCCAACTCCCACAGATCCCGCGCAATACTCGGCCCCACCGAGGGAATTGTCTGGAGTTCATTCAAAACTCTTTGCTTCATACCAGCCACTGTTTACCCTTCACTGTTTACCGTTCACTTTCTGCTTCCTTGCTCTCACAAAGCACGTGAGCAAGTGATCATCCACCATTCCTACCGCCTGCATGAATGCATAACAAATAGTCGATCCAACGAACCTGAATCCGCGTCGCTTGAGGTCCGTACTTATTGCATCGGATTCCTTCGTTTTTGCCGGAACCTGGTTCATTGTTTTCCAACGGTTGACAATGGGTTTGCCTCCGACGAATTGCCAGATGTATCGATCAAAGGAACCGAATTCCCGTTGAATCTCAAGAAAAGCCCTCGCATTTGTTATTGCCGACTCGATCTTCAGACGATTACGAATGATGCCGCTGTTCCTAAGAAGAGATCGAACCTTCGTTCTTGTAAATCGTGAAACCTTCCTTG
>JACQPU010000055.1 GCA_016207365.1 Ignavibacteriales bacterium
CTGTAGGCAGGTGCACGTTCCTTGTCGGGTTTCTTTCTTTCCACCGCCGCTTCGTAAAGAGCTGCTGCCCGAGAGAGAAGCGTCGGCGTGTTACCGAACATGTCCAGGAGAATCTCCCGGTCCGCATGCCGGATCATCTCATCGTACAGGTTATTGAGGGTTTTCAATGCCCCGCCATATCGTGTTTGTCGTGACGTATCGGACACAATGAACCGCTCAATGGCCTGCTCTTCTTCAAGTTTTCGTTGGACGAGCTGCAGACGGTTGAGACCTTTCAGCTTCCCACGGTAGTTCTTCATCACATTGGACAATCCCTTGATTCTGGAATCAAACTTCAGCGCAATCTCCCGATCACCTTTCCCCAGCTGCCCCAGAAGCTTAATCTGCCATTCGTAAAAATCTGCAATGTACCGGAGGCGGACCTCCTCATCGTACTTTACAAATCCGGAGGATTGATGCCGGAATGTTCTTCCGGGATAGCCGAGGATGAACACAAAGTCGTTTTCATCCACTCCATTGGGGTTCACTTTGAGAAACTTCCGGGGCCTGTAGGGCATATTGTCCTTTGAATAATCGGCTGGAGAGCCGTCGGGGCCGACATACGCTCGGATGAACGAAAAGTCTCCTGTGTGCCGCGGCCATACCCAGTTGTCATCCTCTCCTCCAAATTCTCCGACTGACCTGGGGGGGACGTAAACAAGCCGGACGTCACGGATTTGAGCATACAGAAACAGAACATAGGTTCGACCGGCAAACATCTCGGCCACAACAGCCTGCTTGGCCGGATTGAGTTCTTCCGCCTCAGCAGTCAGCTCGCGCGTCCGCTTTTGAATCGCTTTTGTCCGCTCTGCGGGCTCCATCGACTCCGTGACTGCTGCGAGCACCTCAGCCGACACATCGCGATATGACTCGGTAATTCTGATCATGACACCGGCTGCAGGGAGTTCATCGCTCCGCTTTGAGGCCAGGAACCCCTCGGTTACATAGTCGCGTTCTTTTGTACTGGCATTACTGAGAGCACCAAAGACACAATGGTGATTGGTGATCACCAGGCCTTCACCTGAAACGAAGGAACCTGTGCAACCTCCGACGTTCACAATCGCATCGACGAGGCTCACACCATTCGGATTGTAAAGTTCGTTTGCACCGAGCTCGAATCCAACCTTTTTCAGATTCAGTTTGTGGATCTCGCTGATCGGGTACATACCCTCATCAGCAACAACGTCGAGCCTGCCTGCCACAAAGACAAACACAAAGCCCGTAATAACAGCGACAAAGCGACCGAAAACTTTCATGGCATCACCTTCTTATGGAATGAACCGTATCGTAAGAAGTGTAAGAAAAAAAGCGGGTGAATCCAACCGTTGAAGTTTCGAACCGGAAGTTGGAACAAGTCCCCTCGTTTCGCGCGGGATGCTCGCTCCCATTTATTGAATCAATCTCGAAACACGATATTCATTTTTGACAGCGGTACTAGAATAATCCGAGGAGTTTTGCCGCCATGATCAGAATTGCGACAACCAGAACGATGCGAATGACCGATTCCCCACCTTTGACCGACACTCGTGCAGCCCACCATCCACCTACTGCACTCCCGGCACCGAGGGTTAATCCGAGCAGCCAGTTCACATTTCCGGTCCAGGCATACACGGCCAGAGCCGGTACCATGTAAATCATGACAATCGTGACTTTGTGCATGTTAACAAGGACGAGATTCATTTTCATCACATGATACAGTGCGGCCATGAAAAGAAATCCGACGCTCACCTGGATGAACCCCCCATAGATGCCGATCCCAACCATGATTGGATAAATCCATCGCTCTCTTTTTTTCCCAAGCGCGGGTTCCGTTTCAACGATGCTTTTCCGCTGCGGAATCAGGATGGTCATCACGGTGGCGATCATGACCACGGCAAGAATCCGCTGAAACCAGAGGTCGCTGATGCTGACACCCAGAACAGCGCCGGCGATGGCGCCCGGCAAGGCCCACAGCGTGAATCTCAGACTTTGTCTGAAGGCATGGACATCCTGAACACGGAACGAGGTTACCGCAAAGATATTCTGAATCAGAATCGCAATCCTGTTTGTTCCGTTCGCCAGCGCGCTGTCAAGTCCCATAAAAATGAGAACCGGGAGCGCGAGGGCAGAACCTCCGCCAGCCATGACGTTAACAAATGCTGAAATCATGCCAACACCGAAGAGGAGGATGAAACTGGTGAGGTCCAAAGGATGGGGCGGGCAGTTAAATGGTTAAATGAGTTAAATAGCTAAATGAGTTGAATAAGTTGAAATTCAGAATTGCCACCGGAGGCCGATGTATGGCGTGATATTTTGCGTTCCATGTTCGATATTCGACTGAAAAGAATTTCCCTCTCTCTTGTTGTAATACCGCAGTCTATACTCCATTCGAATGACAAGGTCCCATGCGTCCCACAGAGCAACGGCTCCGCCCAACGCTGCATACCATGCGATGGAAGGATTAAGGGAAAACGACCCGGTGGAGTCGCCGGCTGACGATTTCAGATCCGTGCGTGCTTCGTCATCTCGGAATCCAAAGAGGCCATACCCAAACTCGCCAAAGAGATTCTTCCATTGCACGCGTACAAATGGCCCCGCCCATAGCTCCCGATAATTCCCCCCGATTTTGTCCACCGTCACGGTCTTTCCGTTTGCCGGATCGAATCCGTTGAACCGGGCCGCGTGCCGATTTCCGCGATCGTATTGCATGAATGCTCCAATACTCGCGTAATCCCAAATCTTCCAGGCACCCAGAGCCATAACCCCGAATTGAAGCTCGTTGACAAGTCGCTCTCCACGCGGATCCCCCACCTCGGCTTTCACCTGCTGCTGAAAATGGGAGAATGTGAGCCCGCCGTCCACGGTCCAGGTTCTCGGAATCTGGGCCTGCGACGTGATGATAACGAAAATCATCCCACACCCAATTGCACCGATCTTTTTCATTCAGTCCTCCACTAATGATGTCTGCATTCGACGGCGACAACTTGATTGATCTGCAACCCACAGTTTTAGTTATTGGTTATTGGAATTGGGTTCTGCGGTCTTTGCGCCTTTGCGAGAACACTTCCATTCGTTTTCATCCTTTCCAGTTTTGTTTTCTTGCGAGCACAAACAGCCCTGCGCCAATCAGTGCGAAAAATGCAGCTGTGACAGTCACGGGCCGCATGGGACTTAATTGCGGTGGTTCCAGAATGAAGGCCAAAATGAAAAGGGGAGCAGCAAGAAGAAGCAGAATCGAGCCAGCAGCTTTCACTTTCTGGACCAAGTCGGTTTGAACCATAGGAACAGACGCGAATCCCGCCATGACGTTCAGAAGTCCCGAAAAGAGGATATACACATGGTTAGCACGGAACAAAAACCGAATCGCTTCACTGTCGCCATAGAGTTCGGGGAATCCAATCCGCATGTAAACACCCGTGACAAGAAACACGACTAGAGTCAGAATGCCAGTTAGCAAGTGTATTCGTTTCAAGCTCACGACTTTCCGCGTTTTTTCTTGTTCTTCTTATATTCCGTCATGATTTTCTTCCAGCGTTCTTTCTCTTTTCGCTGTTCAGCCGGATCGTACTTCCGCTGTTGATACTGAAGCTCCCGATGGAGCTTACGGTAACTCTCGTATCGGCCCTCATCCAAAACACCCTGTTCCAAGGCTTCTTTCACAGCGCATCCTGGCTCAACCTCGTGCGAGCAGTCCCGAAATTTGCAGTTCTCGGCAAGGACTTCAATATCCTCGAAGACCTCACTGACTGCATCAGACGAGCTCCAGAGTTGAAGCTCGCGCATTCCTGGCGTATCGATCAGTAAACCGCCGGCGGGGAGGAGGATGAGCTCACGCGCAGCAGTAGTATGGCGACCGCGGTCGTCTGCTTCCCGCACCGGCGCTGTCTTGCGTTCATCCGTGCCCAGGAGCCGATTGATAATCGTGGTCTTACCGACGCCTGATGATCCGAGAAGAGCTCCCGTTGCTCCATTCCGAAGGTAATTACGAATGACATCGACGCCTTCGTTCTTCAACGCGCTCAAAACATGGACGGGCACATGGGGATTAAGCGAGGTCGTTTCGGTTCGGGCGCCCTCGGGATCCTCGCACAAATCGACCTTGTTGAGGAGCACAACAGGAGAAGCTCCGCTTTCGATTGCGAGGACAAGATAACGCTCGATGCGCCTGAGGTTGAAATCGTTGTCCAGTCCGCTGACAATAAACACCGAGTCGATATTGGCCGCAACGATCTGTTCCTCGGTTTTTCTTCCGGCGGCCTGACGTGAGAACTTTGTTTTTCGGGGAAGAACATCCACGATGGTAGCTGCCTGTTCATAAGGGCGAGGGTCAATCACCACCCAATCTCCGACTGCAGGAAGATCCTGCGGCCCCGATGCCATGTACTGCATCTTACCCGTAGGTTCCCCGCGAAGCTCACCCAGCGTGGAGTAAAGCACGTAGTAGTTTCGATGCTGGAGAGCGACCCGGGCCGGAATCAACTCTGCCACGCGGAAAGCAGCGAAGGCTCGTTCAAAAAAATCGTTCCAGCCAATGGAGGTCAAAGTCATGAGTGTGTACGGCGCTGACTACGGCACCAGATCAAGGTAAACCAGAAACAAAACAGATTCCATCCGTTTTCCTTTCCTGGGTGTTTGCGCGCCATTCCATTATTCCCCGCCTGTGATTATCATTCCTCCGGGCGCCCCGCCGCCTTCGTGAATTCAATGAGGCGGGCCGGGGGCAGGCATCATTCCATTCTTCCATCATCAGGCCCTTCTCGCTCCTCCCTCCCATTCCTC
The DNA here is from genome assembly GCA_016207365.1 of Ignavibacteriales bacterium. Lineage (GTDB taxonomy): Bacteria > Bacteroidota > Ignavibacteria > UBA10030 > UBA10030 > JACQPU01. The sequence goes on from JACQPU010000055.1 coordinate 4,798, forward strand.
GATCGTCTTCGGCCAGTCGTCCTTCAGGAGTCTCGAAAACGCCCTGTCGGCAAGAAGCTTACCACCAGTCTGACATCTCGGGCAATAATTGCATTCGTTTTCAGCGTACACAATCCGCTGC
>JACQPU010000003.1 GCA_016207365.1 Ignavibacteriales bacterium
AGAAATAGTGATATATTGACGATAGTTCCCCTCTGCGCCGAACCATCAGTAGAGCCAAAGAGACCAACCACACTGAGGGAGGTCGTATGGTCGCACTCACGTGGCTTCTCGCATGCATCTCTGTGAACTCCTCGCCTTTCCCCTTCACTGAAAGGAACTAGACGCGATCGCCGCGGCTCGGAAAGGTTCGCGTTCGGGAAGAATGCACTGAAATTTTTGGACGCCAGCAAGACGAATAGACGCCGCAAGTTTTCCAAATTGGCTGCAGAAGGAGTCGATATGAAAGACAAGACGATCCAGACAGCGGTTCTCGCGGTGACAGTTGTATTTACAATCCTGATCTTCGGATTCGCATTCTGGAACAAGAAAGAGAAGAAACTGGAAGGTGAATTGAGACGTTGTCAGGAAACGTTGGCGGACGTTTTTTCTGAAAGAGATATGACGGAAACCTATCTCGCGCGCCTCGATCTGGACCTCCAGGTCCCTCCAGACAAGAAACGGGACATCCTTAAATCAAGTCATGCAGAGAGCATCGTTGTGACCTGGCCTGATGGCCGAACGACGAAGGGGCTTGAAACGTACGTTCAAGACCTGGGGAGACTCTTTGCCTTCGCACCGGATGCAAGACTCGTTGCAGGTACCGTTAGGTTTGGGTCACGGAGCTGGACCTGTGTCCTTGGTGAAATCACAGGTACGTTTACAAAGCCGATGACAACGGGGCGCAAGAGAATATTTCCGCCTACGGGGAAGTCCTTCAGGCTCCCCATGACCATCCTTGCTCACTGGGAGAATGACAGAATGATCGAAAAGTCAATGTTTTGGGATAACCGTGCCCTATTGCGCCAAATAGGTCTGGCAGAGTATTGAGAGGATCTTTCACCATACTTCCGGGGAAACGAACATGCTTCGAAAAAAGTCCCTCGCTGGATCCATCGTCCTGATTGTCCTGCTGGCCGGATTCATCGTCTTTGAGCCGAGATCTTTCGGAAGAACATCAGGAGTACTCTTTTCGTCAGACTTCATTCTCCTGTTCTTCTTTTTCATTGCGGGCCTTCTCCTCATTGCAGCGTTGATTGGTCTCCTGAGATCCATTCTGCCCTTCAGACCCTCTGAGTGGTCCCCGCGGCTTAAAATGCTCGCAAGGTCGGGATTTGTTGTTTCCGGAATCCTCGTCGGCTGGATCCTTGCGGCCATTTCTGGAGAAGGACAAACGGTTGTCAGAGCCTTGGGCCTTTTTGTTGATCTTCTCCCGCCGCTCGCAGTATGGATGGCCCTCCTCGTAGGGTATATGCGGATGGAGGACTCTCCTGCAAAGAGCATTGTGTTCTATTTGCTCGTGATCTCCCAGGGTGGAATGATGTACTACTATGTATCACTCTCTCCTGCCCACCTTGCCCTGTATCTCGTAAGTGGTGTACCGGCATTCCTCATCGGCGCCTGGCCCGCAACGTCCTCCGGCTTCGAGAAAACGAGGGCCCTTGTGCTGCGTATGCGTGAACAATATTGGTCGGCCAAGGATGCACGGACGAGAAAGATTATATACTACACCTGCACTTCGCTGGTTGTTTTGCCTTTGATACTTTTTGCACTTGAGACGAACACATGGCGCCTGGCGGAAGAACTCTGGTTTGATACCCTGACGAGAGCACGTGGTGTGCAGGAAATAGAAGAATCCCCTGTAACCATTATCGACTTTGCGGACGGATGGCCGGGCAAGGAGCGATTTTTTCAACTGCTTACTCTGCTTGACACACAACATCCGCGGGTCATAGGTATTAACATCGACCAGTTGCCTTTCCTTTTTGATTCTCTTCAGTTAAGATCCATGCAGCGTATGATCACGCATTCAAAAGTTGTTCTTACGTCCTCAAGACAATTCGATTACCCGCGGAATATGGTGCCGGACGTGAGCCTCGATGAAGACAGAAATCTTCATGTCTATTGTCCTCAATCCAGAGTGTCCTTTGCCTATCACACAGTTCGTGGCAGGCATCTCGCGTCGCGGCTCACTCCGATGTGGTATCAGCCAACAGAGGAGCGATGGAAATCTTTCGAAGTCGGTAACTTGCGTTTGGCCGATTTTGGCACGAAGATACTTATGGTGTACTCTGGTCTCGATACGCTGGAAATAGATCGAGGAGTCTTGCGTGAAGATGGCACAATACTGATCAACCACTATTTTCCGGACCTCTTGCACAGCAACGTTGTCTCACCCAGGCTCTTCAACACGATTGTCCATTTCAGTGAACCTGACAATCAGTCCTGGATCTGGATACCTTTTGGCGAGGAACGGCGTTTTCGTTTTAATCCGGAAAGAGGCCGGCTGGCCGCGGGAGTATTTGATACTCGCGGTAATTGGAGCGACACGGCGACAGTCGCACAGATTGAAGAGATACAGGGTAAGATCGTGCTCGTGGACATCCCACTGTGGGAAAATCCGAGACCGTACATGCACCCATCGCAGTCTTTTTCTGTTGTCTATGGCAGCATCATCCAGAATTTCCTTACGAATGAGCTTATCACTGAACCCGGGAGGGCAGAATATTATTCGGTATCAATCCTGCTTTTCCTGTTCCTCGGATTTTCCTTTTTCAGGTTGAATCCCTGGATAGCTCTCATCATTGATATTATTCTGATCCTCGGGATTCCCTTATTGGCTATTTTCTTGTTCAGCCAATCCGACATGTTCGTGCATCCGCTTGTGTTTATGATACCGCTCTTCATCTCGGCCATTTTCTTCTTTCCGTACGAACTATCGTTCGGACGGGAAATAGCCATGAGCGAAAGAACCACGGTACAGCCCGCTACGGAGAAGACTGACGAACCAGAAACCGGTGTGAGGGATTCGAGAAAAGTGGAGCCCCGGTCAACAAAACGCCGCCGAACTCGACAAAAAAGGACGCACTGAAACTTGAGGTCCCACCTCAGCGTTGAATTCTTCATCCCCCCTTTCCCAAACGGGGCATTGTTTTCTCAGAGATGAGAGGAACTGCGTCCCGATGGTCCGCTTTTCCTTCTAACTTGGCCTTTCATGATGGCATGCGATTTGAGCTCCTTTCAGCAAAATCCGGGGAAGGGGTTTCTCCGCCCCTCCCATTCTTCCCCAAACAAATGAGTTGAAGGAGAGCACAATGGAACCGACAATCGCAAAAACCGAAAAGAAGGAGGGGGCGGGTGTACCGATTGATACGCTGAAGATCACGGACACGCGGACAAACAAACAATATGAGATCCCAATCGACGACGGTACAATCAGGGCGATTGATCTCAGGCAAATAAAGATCGATGACGCCGATTTTGGCCTTATGTCGTATGATCCGGCATTCATGAACACAGCCTCCTGTAAGAGTCGGATCACGTTCATCGATGGTGACAAGGGGATTCTTCTGTACCGGGGATATCCGATCGAACAGCTGGCTGAGAAAATGTCATACCTGCAGGTTGCCCACCTGATCCTCTACGGTGAGCTTCCCGACAAGAAGCAGTTGGCAGAATGGACGGAACATATCCGTCTGCATACGTTCGTTCATGAGAACGTCAAACGACTCATAGAGGGATTCCGCTACGATGCGCATCCGATGGGTATTTTTGTGAGCACGCTTGCAGCGCTTTCGACCTTTTATCCGGAAGCGAAGCATGTGCTCGATCAGGACACGCGGCAAAAACAGATCTGGCGTCTTATCGGCAAGGTCCCGACGATCGCGGCCTTTGCGTACCGACACAGCCTTGGAATGCCGTATGTCTATCCGGACAACGATCTCTCCTACACCGAGAACTTCCTGAGCATGATGTTCCGCGTAGCCGAGGCAAAATACAAGCCAAGTCCGGTGCTGGCGAGAGCCTTGGAGGTGCTGTTTATTCTGCATGCAGATCATGAGCAGAATTGCAGTGCCAACGCAATGCGCTCCATTGGAAGCTCGCAGGTCGATCCGTACTGCGCGGCGGCCGGTGCTGCGGCGGCACTCTACGGCCCTCTCCACGGCGGAGCGAATGAAGCCGTGTTGCGAATGCTCGACGAGATCGGCACAAAGGACAAGGTCCCCGCGTTCATCAAGGACGTCAAGGACGGCAAGGGGCGACTGATGGGATTTGGACACAGGATCTATAAAAACTATGATCCACGCGCCAAGATCATCAAGAAGATGGCCGACGAGGTATTCGACGTGACTGGGAAGAATCCCAAGCTAGAGATTGCCCTTGAGCTCGAACGCATCGCCCTTCAGGACGACTACTTCGTGAAGAGAAAACTCTATCCGAACGTGGACTTCTACTCAGGCCTTATCTATCAGGCCATGAAGTTTCCGGTGGATATGTTTCCTGTGCTGTTTGCCATTCCCCGGATGTCCGGATGGCTTGCCCAGTGGCAGGAGTTGATCACAGATCCAGAGCAGAAGATTGCGAGGCCGAGGCAGGTGTATCTGGGGTATCAGAGGAGAAACCTGTAACGGCAGAAGTCAGAGATCAGAGGTCAGAAGTCAGATAAAGCCGGCGCGGGAGACTGCGCCGGTTTCTTTTGTCCCTAAGACACCTTGCCAAGGTTACTAGGTTTAACACATGTAACCTTGACAAGGTAAGCATAGATCATCACTTCACCAGCACTTGTCCTCCGGAGCTTCGGAGGATCATCTTCCTGTCGAGTTGTTTGCCTGCAGCCTGCAGTCTGGCGAAGTAAAGCCCAGAGGCCAAGCTCGCGGCATCGAATACCACCTGCTGATAAACACCCGCCTTGCGTTCTTCGTCAACAAGCGTCGCCACCTCTCTGCCGGAAATGTCATAAACTCTAAGAAGGACGTGTCCATCCTCAGGCACGGTGAACTCAATCGTCGTCGTTGGATTAAATGGATTGGGGTAATTCTGACCCAGAGAGAATTCCTGGGAGCTGGCGCATGGAAAAATGATAGCCAGACTCAGAATGAGAATCAAGGAATATAGACCCACGCACACACACCTTGCCAAGGTTACTAGGTTTAACATATGTAACCTTGGCAAGGTGGGTAACCTGACGAATACATTCCCCCTGCAGGCTCGCGATATAGAAACCGGACGGAAGATTTCGCGCTTCGAATTTTTCCGTCTTTTTTTGTATTTTTTGCGTGCCACAAGCCACGATTTACTATTCACTATTTGCCATTCACTGTTGTATGGGCCGTATCTTCGAAAAACGCAAATACAAGATGTTCGCCCGCTTTGCGCGAATGTCCAAAGCGTTCAACCGCATCGGCCGGGAAATCGAAATCGCTGTCAAGGCGGGAGGGGCCGATCCCAAGGCCAATCCGCGGCTCCGACTGGCCATCCAGAACGCCAAGAGCGTCAACATGCCGAAGGATCGCGTGGAAGCGGCGATCAAGCGGGCCTCCAGCAAGGATACGTCGGGATACCAGGAAATCATCTACGAAGGCTTCGCCCCCCACGGGATAGCAGTACTCGTCGAATGCGCCACGGATAATCCAACACGAACCGTCGCAAACATCCGACACGATTTCACAAAAGCCGGAGGATCACTCGGTACAACAGGCTCGATCTCGTTTATGTTCGAACACCGCGGCGTGTTCAAGATATCTCCCACAGCGGTCGGAGACATTGACGAATTCGAGCTCGAGATGATCGACCATGGGCTCTCAGACCTCGAACACGACGAGAACGATATCTATCTGTATACATC
>JACQPU010000058.1 GCA_016207365.1 Ignavibacteriales bacterium
ACCATACCCGGAAGATGCGCCGCTCCTCCCGCTCCTGCGATAATGACTTCGATCCCCCGGCGCGCGGCCTCCTCGGCGTACGCGAACATCCGATCAGGTGTCCGATGCGCGGAGACAACCAGGAATTCAAATGGTACGCCAAACTCTTTCAGAATGGTTCTTGCCGGTTCGAGATGCTCGGCATCAGACGCACTCCCCATGATAACGCCAACAAGAGGGGACATTTCGGCCTGCGCTCGTGACTTCATAGTTTCGTGCTGAGGACTGATGGGCGGTGGAAGTTGTCAAGATACGAAAGACTTCGAAAAAATCTAGACTCTTTTTTTGTTCCGCCTGGCGGGCTTCTGCGCAGCTTTTCGGACCTGAGCAATGCGATTAGCAATCAGTGCCGCAGTTGCACCGGCGCCGAAGCCGTTATCAATGTTGACAACGGTAAGACCTGGAGCGCACGACTGGAGCATGGTCATCAGCGCGGCCTCGCCCTTTCCTCCATACCCGTAGCCGATACTCGTAGGCACTCCTATGACGGGAACAGGTACGAGGCTGCGAACAACGGTTGGGAGAGCGCCCTCCATGCCGGCCACAGCAACAACGGCCGCGACATCGTTTTCACGGATCTGCTCCAAGGGGGCGACGAGGCGATGAATTCCAGCAACCCCCACGTCATAGAACGTCAGTACCCGGCATCCCATTGTTTCCGCTGTCACACGCGCCTCTTCCGCCACCGGCACATCGGAGGTCCCTGCCGCCAGGATTGCGACGGCACCTCCCGACTTGGGGAGCTCATGGCCTTCCCGCATAGCCACAACAACGCGGCCCGACTCGTGATACGTGATCGTCGCGACCTTCTCAAGCCGCCTGCTGATGTTGTTCAAACTTCCCGGCGCAACGCGCGTCGCGAGTGCGACACCAGTTTTCTCAACCATTCGTTCCAGGAGAATCGCAATCTGTTCGTCCGATTTCCCTTCGGCAAGGATTGCCTCAGGGATCCCGGTTCTCTCGCGCCTGAAGTAGTCCAGATGAGCAAAGGACTCGAGCGTATCCCTGTAATGCCTGTCATGTTTTTTCATTTGTGCCCTCCGAGGCTTTTCGAAGCCGATCCATGACTGCCACACCAAGTCCACTTTCCTCCACTTCTTCCACAAGAAGCACGTCAATCCCCGTCTGATCAAGTTCCCGAAATGTCCGGAAGAGGTACCGTGCATAGAAATCGATGGGCGCCGGCAAAACCTTGAATGAACTCCCGGACTCCACCCTGGCCATTTCGCGCGAGTGCACAATGCAGGCAACAGATTTTCCTTGCTGGCGATACTCCCCCAGCAGACGGGAAAGCAATCCTGTATCCCCTTCCGGGACAAGAATTACCTTTGCGCGCGGGGCATAATGGCGGTGAAGCGTACCGGGAGACCGCCTCAGCAACTCTCCCTGAGATGCGATCACGACCGGCCCGATAATGTCCTCAAGGCTTTCCTTATGGATTCCGCCTGGACGCAGAATTACCGGCGGCTCCACCGTCACATCCACGACGGTCGACTCTATCCCGATCTCTACAGGACCGGAGTTTAAGACCATGTCGATTCTCCCATTCAAATCATCCATAACGTGAAGAGCCGTAGTGGGACTCGGCTTGCCCGAAAGATTGGCGCTTGGCCCGACGATTCCGCCGTTAAACTCTTCAATCAGGGCAAGTGCCACCGGATGATCGGGCATGCGGATTGCCACCGTTTCCATTCCACCCGTCACAGCCGCGGGCACGAGGAACGTTTTCTTCACGACGAGGGTCAATGGACCCGGCCAAAATTCCCTGCCGAGTTTCTGTCCTTTTTCAGGGATGTCATCGGCGAGATCTATCAACTGACTCCGGTCGGCGATGTGCACAATCAGAGGATTCTCCTGAGGACGTCCTTTTGCCGCAAAGACTTTCTTCACAGCCTCTTCGTTCAGGGCGTCTGCACCAAGTCCATACACGGTCTCGGTGGGAAATGCAACAAGTCCCCCGGCCCGCAAGATCGCCGCAGCGTCCGCGATCAGAGAGGGATCCGGACGTTCAAGCGAAAGAGTAACAAATTTTGTATCAGGCATCCGGTGTGGTGGCAACGCACCAAATCGTCATTACAGAGGCTTGAATCGCTCGAAGCTCTGTCTGCAGGCGTTGCAGAAGAAGTACTGCTTGCACAGCGTACTCCCAAACTCGCCATCGGGCCGTGTATCGAGGGATTCACAGAAAGGACACGGGACAGGAACCGAGAGCGTGGCGTGCAGCGATTCCAGTTTTGAAGGCGGCGGGGCTATTCCAAACGAGCGAAGCTTTTCTTTTGTTGAATCCATCATCTGTTCCGTCGACCACGAGGCAGACCTCTCGATATGAACAGAAACCTCCGTGAAACCCATTGCCGCCAGCCTTCGTTCCACATCACGTCTCATGGTTTCCATGGCGGGACATCCGGCGAACGTCGGTACAAGCCGTACGGTCACGGACGTCCCTTCAACCTGGATCTCCCGAACGACCTTCAGGTCGACCAACGAGAGGACGGGAATCTCCGGATCCTGAACTTCGTCCAGGGCTTTCCAAACTTCCTCAACAGTATGGGAGAGCGTGGAGGTCAATGCCATGTTACCATGATGCTCCCGGTGCCGATTGATAGACGTGCTGGAGGTCGGCAACAAGTTGCCGGAGGTGCTCGTTATGGTTCTTCGTCCTTCCACCAATGTCAGCCCGACACTTGATGTGCAATGCGGATCCCTGGCGTTGGAGGGGCAATCGAAGGCGGGCCTGTTCCAGAGTGGGAACGACGGCTGCCAACCACTGCTCCTGTAACTCAGCTTCAGGTCGAATGATACGACTCTCCACAAGCTTCGCCGAACCTTCCGTCTCCTCGAACATTCCCAGCGCCTGCGGGAACGCCTGATCGACGGCTTCCTGCATTCTGCGGTGGCTGTCCTCAGTGGCATTCCCAAGCCGCTGGACGAGCCCGCGACTGTGCATCAGATGATATGCTTCTTCAGCCAGGATCTTTTCCGAGAGATCGCGTAGCGGGCCGAACGAGCTTGACGCGTGCGATTTCATTCGAACTTGCTCGGCTTCGTCGTAGAGATATTGTCGCATTACCGTATAAGCGAAATCTCCCTTTGGGTAGCTGACGAATCTACAGCAGGTGAATTCCTGCCAGGGGCGTTCAAATGCCATGATATCGGGCTCGCCGGCACCAAGACTCTGCGCCAGAGTATAGAGTGCAAGGGAGTGGCCAAGTTCGTCCTGGGCGATATTTGAGAACGCGATGTCCTCTTCAAGGATCGGCGCGTAGCCGGTCCATTCGGAATCCCGGTGACCGATGACAAGCTCGTCGTCGGCAAGAGCGGCTAGATAGGATATGAGAGGTTCGTTGGGCATAATACGAAACAAACTCGAAATACCAATATCGAAATACGAAATTCCGCCTTCTGGAATCCCGCCTGTGTGCGGAATCCTGGGAAGCGGGACAAGCACGAAATTCGAAATACGAAATAAGCTAGAAATCAGAAATCCGAAATTCAAAACAAGCAGAAACAGTTGAAATACTGGTCAGTTTCGTGTTTAGGATTTCGATATTGCTTCGAATTTCTTGCTTCGAATTTCGAATTTGCTCCCATACCGGCATCGAATGAGTTCGATGCCTACAACAGCATCCAAAGG
>JACQPU010000059.1 GCA_016207365.1 Ignavibacteriales bacterium
TGCCAGGACAGGGAGTGTTTTCTCGGCGGTGAAGCTGGCGCTCAACGATGTGGAAGGGACATACGGCCTTGTTGTCGCATCGACTCATGAGCCGGACCGGCTGATTGCCGCGCGGATGGGGAGTCCGTTGATCATAGGTGTTGGGGAGGGAGAGAATCTCATTGCCGCCGATGCTGCGGCAATTATTTCGCATACGAGAAACGTTGTCTATTTGTCGGACGGTGAGGTGGCGGAAATTACCCGCGACCGGTTCACGACGAATACAATACACGACGTGGAAATTACCAAGGAGGTGGAAGAAATCACCTTCGAGCTCTCACAGATCGAACGCGGTGGGTACGAACATTTCATGATGAAAGAAATCCATGAGCAGCCGGAGACGATTCGCAACGCGATGCGGGGAAGGTTGAGAGTGGAAGAGGGAGACGTGGTGCTCGGTGGACTGTCCCATATGAAGGATAAACTTCTGAACGCACGACGGATTGTGATCATCGGCTGCGGAACGTCGTGGCACGCGGGGCTTGTAGGTGAATACATGCTTGAGCAGATCGCCCGTATTCCCACGGAAGTTGAATATGCCTCCGAATTCCGCTACCGGAATCCACTGATTACGAAGGACGACGTTGTTCTGGTTATTAGCCAGAGTGGTGAAACGGCTGATACGCTGGCAGCGTTGAGGGAGGCCAAGACACGTGGCGCGACCGTATTGGGGATTGTCAATGTCGTTGGAAGCACGATTGCGCGCGAGACACACGGAGGGGTGTACGTTCATGCCGGTCCCGAGATTGGCGTGGCGTCGACGAAGGCTTTCACATCGCAATTAACAGTGCTTGCTCTTGTCACGATCATGATTGCCCGCGGAAAGGGCATGTTGAAAGAGGATGCGCGCGTGCTGACCCGCGAGCTTGACTCGATTCCCGGAAAAGTGGAACAAATTCTCGCGAATCAGGAGCCAATCAAATTGTTGGCCCGTGAATTTCAGGATGCACATCATTTCTTGTACCTTGGCCGCGGGGCAAATTTCCCCGTCGCCCTCGAAGGAGCGCTGAAGCTCAAGGAGATCTCGTACATTCATGCTGAGGGATATCCAGCAGCGGAAATGAAGCATGGACCGATTGCCCTGATCGATGAACGGATGCCGGTGGTGTTCATTGCGCCAAAGGATGCCATTTATGAAAAGGTTGTGAGCAATATTCAGGAGGTGAAGGCGCGCAAGGGGCGGATTATTGCTGTGGCGAACGAAGATGATCGTGAAATCGAATCACTGGCAGAATTTGTGATTCGCGTTCCGCGGACGTACGGATTTTTCGGACCGCTTCTGAATGTCGTTCCGCTTCAGTTGCTTTCCTATTTCATCGCAGTCGGTCGAGGAACGAACGTCGATCAACCGCGCAACCTCGCCAAGAGCGTGACAGTGGAGTAGGCTTCGTTCTCCGTTCCGTCGTTGTTTCGTCTCTACTCCTTGCTTTTTCCCGAAAATCTCTTAATTTTGATACATTTCCGGCACATGAGAGGCTACGATCGTGAATCCCGATCTGCGGTTCAACAAGAAAACTGACTGGGCATTGATCCTTGGCGCTTCGAGCGGATTTGGGGGCGCGACGGCTGTCGAGCTGGCCAGGCACGGAATGAACATCTGTGGCGTCCATCTTGATCGTGCGGCGACGATGGCCAATGTTGACCGGATCAAGGGCGAGATTGAAGCGGGAGGAGTGAAGGCTTTGTTTTTCAACGTCAATGCGGCGGATGAGCAAAAGAGGGCTGAGGTTTTGGATGTTCTGAAGAAAGAACTCGAGGCTGCACCGGGTGCCTTTGTGCGGGTGCTCATGCATTCGCTTGCTTTCGGAACTCTTAAGGCGTATATCGCGGAAAAACCTGCCGACATGATGACCAAGGCTCAGGTAGAAATGACAATGGACGTGATGGCAAATTCGGTTGTGTATTGGACCCAAGGTGCCTACAGCAGGGGATTGTTCAAGAAGGGGTCCCGGATCTACGGTATGACGAGTTCCGGCGGACGATCACAGCTCCCGAGTTACGGAGCTGTTTCAGCGGCGAAGGCAGCGCTTGAATCGCATCTTCGGCAGCTCAATGCCGAGCTTGCCATCGAAGGGATTACGGCGATGGCGGTTATGGCAGGCGTAACGCATACGCCTGCTCAGCAGAAAATCGCTCATGCAGACTCGATGCTCGAGGTGGCGAAGGCGAAGAATCCGCACAACAGGCTCACGACGCCGCAGGACATTGCAAGAGCGATTGTATTACTGACCCACGAATACGGAGATTTTATCGGAGGGAATATCGTGTCGGTGGATGGTGGTGAGGAAACCACGGCCTATGTCGGACAGAAGAACTCCCGCGATCTGGGCAAAGGGTAAGAGACGCAGGGAACATGTGAGGATATCCCGCCCCAGAAAGATGGCGGATCCTCAAAATTTCATGAAGTTAGTTTCGTTCGCTCCGCTCACTCACTAACTTCAGAAATTTTGGGACAGTCCCAATTTGACCA
>JACQPU010000062.1 GCA_016207365.1 Ignavibacteriales bacterium
GGATACGAGTGCCCCCACGTTCAGGCACAAGGAGTTCAAAGCCTACAAGGCCACGCGTCAAAAAATGCCCGAGGACATGGCAAGTCAGCTGGATGTGCTCAAAGATGTCGTTCGGGCCTACGGCGTGCCGGTGATTGAAGTCGACGGCTATGAAGCCGACGATATCATGGGTACGTTGGCGCGTAGAGCCGAAAAGGAAAACGTTGAGACCATCCTCGTCACTTCCGACAAGGATTTCATGCAACTCGTCACGGACAGGATTCGAATCTATCGACCGGGAAGACAGGGTACGGATGTTGAGATTGTGGGATTCGAGGAGGTCCGCAGGAAATTCGGGGTCGGGCCTGAAAATGTCGTGGATGTGCTGGGACTGATCGGAGATAAGTCGGACAACATCCCCGGCGTGCCCGGCATCGGTGAAAAGACCGCCATACCGCTTATTCAGGACTACCGATCAATCGAGAACCTGCTCGAAAACGTAGACAGCATTCCGCAAAAGGGGATCCGCGAAAAATTGCAGAAGTTTAAAAAAGAGGCGCTTCTTTCAAAAAAACTGGTCACGATTGACACGAATGTGCCACTCTCCATCGATTTCCACACACTGAAAAGTGGTGCGTCGGACATCGACAAGCTAGCCCAGTTGTTTGACGAGCTCGAATTCAAATCGCTTTTGAGAAAGCTCCGGGAAACAAGCGCGCCCGCCTCCACCCCAGCGCCATCGCCCGAACCGGCTCCTCTGGCCAACCGCCTAACCGACCAGCATGAATATCATGTAGTTCGGGGAGATAAAGAGCTCGATACTCTCTGTCGTACACTGGAATCCTCCTCCACTTTTGTCTTTGACACTGAAACCACGTCTCCAAGTCCCCTCCTGAGCCGCATCGTCGGCATCGCGTTTTCTGTCCGCGAACATCAGGCCTATTATGTGCCGCTCGACGATCCCGACGATTCCGTTGACCTTTTTGGCACCCCTGTTGCTACACGATCATCATCGGGCACGCGCGGGCTTCCAGCCAAAACCGCGCTGCAGAAGCTGAGGCCTGTCTTTGAAAATTCCTCGATTCAAAAGATCGGTCAGAACATCAAGTACGACATGCTTGTACTGAGCCGCTACGGCATTCAGGTGCAGGGAATCGATTTCGACACCATGGTTGCCGCGTATCTCCTTCGACAGGACGGCCAGCACAATTTGGACGCTCTTGCTCGCGAGTATCTTGGCTACAAGACGCTCACATACGACGAGCTGACGGGCACGGGGAAGGAGCGGAAGGATATTCTGTCAATTCCGCTCGACCGATTAGCAGAGTACTCCTGCGAGGACGCCGATATCACCTTCAGGCTATCGGTAATCTTGCGCCGGCGTTTGGAGGAGGAGGGAATGTCCGGTCTCGCTCATGATGTCGAGTTTCCACTTATTCAGGTCCTCGCTCACATGGAACAGAGCGGAGTGGCCATTGACGTGCCGTTTCTTCAGACGATGGGAAGGGAGCTTGACGGAGTGTTGGACAGCCTGACCAGAGAGATTCACAAGGAAGCAGGCGGACCGTTTAACATTAATTCAACGAAGCAGTTGCAGGAAGTGTTATTCACAAAACTCGCGTTGGCCTCGGCAAGAAAAACCAAGACGGGATTTTCCACCGATGTCGCGGTACTCGAGACACTGCGGGACGTACATCCGATTATCGAGAAATTACTTGAATACCGGCAGTTGACGAAGTTGAAGTCCACATACATCGACGCCTTGCCCCAGCTTATCCATCCGACCACTGGCCGCGTGCACACGTCGTTCAATCAAACCGTCGCTGCGACCGGACGACTCTCAAGCAGTGATCCGAACCTTCAGAACATTCCGATCCGAACGGACATCGGCCGGTCCATTCGCAAGGCCTTTGTTCCCTCCGGGGAAGGCCGGAAAATTCTTGCTGCCGATTATTCACAGATCGAACTCAGGGTCATGGCGCACATCAGTGGCGATCGGGGTCTGATTGAGGCATTTCTGGCTGGTGAGGACATTCATGCCAGCACGGCCGCAAAAGTGTTTGGGGTCGACCAGAAAGATGTGAGTAGGGACATGAGGAGAAAGGCAAAGGAGGTGAATTTTGGAATCATGTACGGGATTGGTCCGTTTGGCCTGGCCCGCCGTTTGGAGATCTCCCAGCCGGAGGCAAAAGAGATCATTGAAAAATATTTTGAAAGATTTCCGAAAGTCAGGCAGTACATCAACGACACGATCCAGACCGCAAAGACCCGCGGCTATGTTAGTACGTTATTGGGACGGCGGAGATATTTGCCCGATTTGCGAAGCAGGAATCAGAACATCCGCTCAAACGCCGAGCGTCAGGCGATAAACATGCCCATCCAGGGCACCGCGGCTGACATGATCAAAGCCGCTATGGTGGGGATAGACAGTGAATTTGTCGGAAGGAAACTAACGAGTACAATGATACTTCAGGTACATGATGAATTGGTGTTTGATGTTGACAGGAGGGAAGAATCAGACGTGAGGAAGATTGTCGAAAAGAATATGAAGGGAGCGTTGAAGTTAGAAGTGCCGATTGAGGTTGATATTGGGGTTGGGGGAAACTGGTTTGAAGCGCATTAGATTCAGAGGTCAGAAGTCAGAGGTCAGAAGTCAGTTTACCCGCCGAAGCCCTGCCGGCAGGCAGGCGTTTTTTGGCGTAGGCGGGAAGTCAGAGGTCAGCTTGTCCGCCGGAGCGGCAACGCCCCTTCACTTCCCCGGCCTATTGTCTTGCAAATTCCAGAAGCGCTGCATACTTGTTCTGATCAGCCGCCCGAAGTGCCTTCAAGTACGCCGTACGAGCAATCCCTGTGGATGCGAGATTCGCGCTTCCCCAGGAGAAAACAGGCCTCCCAAGACCGTGACTGGCAAGAATGTCGGCGAGGAGTCGCGAATGTCTGCCGTTGCCGTTTGCAAAAGGATGAATCGTGACCATCCGATGACTGAATCGGACGGCAGCCTCGTCCGCAGAAAACACCTTCCGGTCAATCCAGTACGTGCAGTCATCCAGCAGTTTTCGCAGTTCTGTTCGTATCTCGTTCTTGTCGACCCCGAGGTTCTTGTTTGAGGTCCTGAACTCCCCCGCCCACCTCCAGACATCCTCGAACATCCGTTTGTGCAGAGCCCTCACGAACGCCTCGGTCAGAATTTCATTCAGGGCAATTCTACGCCTGCGCGTCCATCCGACTGCTTTTTCCACCCCAAGTTGTTCAAACTCGTTCAGTTCCCTTCGAGTGGTAATCGTCGTGATAAGGAGTCCTTCTTTTTCATCTTCATCGAGGGGAGTTTCGGCAGAAGAAGGGTCAAGGTCTAGTCCCATAAATGCCTGGGGACCTCCTGCACAAGGGATTGCGCGCGTTCTTTCACGGCTTTCTGCAGTCGTTCCTGACTGTTTTCCTGGTCTTCCAACGCCATGGAGTGGGATGTTCTCATGACGATTTCCCGGGCGACCTCCTCCGCACGCTTCTCGATCATCTTCGCAAGGGAGGATTCCTTCGGAATGAATCCATAGACGAATTGGAGGTCGAGGGCTTCTCCGACTTCGATCAATTTCTTCAGAGTGATCGAGTGGTTCGCTTCGCGGTTTTCCATCCCCTGGATCGTTACAGGGTTCTTTTTCAGCCGTCGTGCCAGTTGTGCGAGAGACATATTAAGGGACATGCGAATCGCATTGATCCAGCCTTTCGCGGGAACTTGGAGACCTTGGACAGCCTCCAACTTGGCGATCTTTCGATCCAACTGTTCAATCCTGAGCTTTCTTTCAGTGGATTTCATAAGCATATATCCTTATAATTACAGCCATAATA
>JACQPU010000063.1 GCA_016207365.1 Ignavibacteriales bacterium
GTACCGGACATGAGCCGGGAACGCCGTCGTACGGCAGATTGGTGGAGGAAATCCGATCTGCCATTCGGTCGTGTCCAGTTGCCCGATCGGCAGCTTCAGTATCTATTCGATGCGAGCGTAAGAGTGCTGTATCAGCACCGGGATATTGTGGATGGAGAACCGAATTTTCAACCCGGATCGACTGTCTACCGCGGACTGTGGATTCACGACGGCGTCTATTATATAGAAGCGGCGGCAATGCTGGGGGACACCTCCAGTGCCCGGAGGGCAATCGAAGGAATTTTTCGTTTTCAGCAACCGGATGGGAGGGTGCGAGTGATGTTTCCCATCGAAATGCAGCGCGAGACGCCCATGCTCGTCTGGATTATGAATCGCTATGCGCGCATCGCTGACAATCGGGCCTGGCTGCGCTCCTCTTGGTACCGAGTTGTATCCGCAATGGAGTTTGTAAAGGGAATGCGCGAACAAACGCTCCAGGATCCTTTGCAGCCATACTATGGGCTTATGCCGCCGGGATTTGTGGACGGGGGAATCGCAGGATTGACGGCGGACTATAGCACGGTGTACTGGACCATCACCGGGCTCGAGGCGGCCATCGATATGGCGATGTGGTTGGGAGAATCGGCGCGAGAGGCCGAATGGCGGTCACTCCTTGCGGAACTCCTGCAATCTTACCGAACCGCGGCAAAGCGCGATATGCGGCGGGACAAACATGGAAATCTGTATCTTCCCGTCAGAGTCGCCGACACTTCGTCTACCGATGCACCGCAAAGGGCGCAATGGGCAATTTGCGAACCGATTGTCCTGTCATCGATGTTTCCGCCGAATGATCCTTTGGTTGAAGGATCGCTCGCCCTCCTCGATTCCTCGTGCGTACAGGGATTGCCGGCGACGCTTGGATGGATGGATGGTGGGATCGGTGTGTGGTTCGCTCCCCTTTACGGACTTGCCCATTTTGTTCGCGGCAACACAGATCGTGCGATGAAAGTTCTGTATGCCTTTGCGAACCATGCAACCCCCCATGGATCGTGGGCCGAGGAACAAATGCCGAAAGGCGTGAGCTCAAGAACGACCGGTGACTATCCAACCACGAGCGCGACCGCTTGCATGCTTCGTTCAGTTATCTATATGCTCGCCCTGGAGCAGACGAATTCAGTCGAGTTGCTCAGGGGCGTGCCTTCATGGTGGCTGAAACCGGGATCGTCAGTGGGTGTCAGCAATCTCCTTACACGATTTGGATCTGTGTCGGCGGCAATTTCTGTAAACAAGGGAGGACGTTCTGCCACAGTTTCCGTGAGTTCTCTTGCCCATGGAGATGCAGATGACGCCATGGCTCAATACACAGACAAGGTGAACGTCATTCGGCTTTCTCTTGCATCGCTGAAGTTGGCCGGCTTCAAGAACAGAGACGGGAGCGAACTGGACAAGGAGGTTCAGGTGCCGTGGAATCAGACGCTTCATATCGATGTACGGAAATAACCGCGTGACGTCCGATGACCTCGCGGGAACGATGCCTGCGTGCGATAAAGCTTGAAAGGCCGGATCGGATGCCTGTTATCCCGCAAGCACATATCTGGACATTATACTACTACGGCTCCACGAGCGAAGCCTGTATGGAAAATGGATCCCTTTATGCGGAGCTTCAGCTCAAAGGGTGGCGGGATTTTGAGTGGGATGGAATGTTTGTGGCGACGGACAGCGTTGCCCTCGCGCATAGCCTCGGAGCGCCGGTAGAAGTGGCAGACACCGGTGTTGTGCCTGCATCGGGGGGATTGCTTGAGAATATCCAGGCAGCCGCAGATCTGAAATTTCCCGATCCCCGCGATACGCGTCTAAACGAATGGATCGAGGCGACCCGGGTCCTGGTGCGGGAAGCCGGTGATTCAGCTCTTATCATTGCAAGGGCAGATCAGGGGCCGTTTTCGTTATCGTGTCAGTTGTGCGGAATGCAGCAGTTCATGACAGAGATTGGCTACGGGGGACATCACGAGGATATTCACGCACTGCTCAGGTTGAGCACTGAATATGTCTGGTCCTTTGCAAAATTGCTCCTTGAAGCCGGTGCACATGTCGTGTCGATTGGGGATGCCCTTGCGAGCGGAAGTCTCATTTCACCGGCGACGTTTCAGGAATATGCGTTTCCTTATCAGCAAGAGGTTGCCCGTCGCGTTCACAAACATGGAGGAAAATTAAGCATTCATATTTGCGGACAAACAAGTACGGTCATGAACCGCCTTGCCGAAACCGGAACCGATGTTGTGGAATTCGACGCTCCAACGGATTTTCGGGAGGCCTGGAAGTTGTCGCACGAGAGAGTCTGCCTGCTCGGAAACGTGGACACGTCGGATGTTATGGCATTCGGAACGCCGGAAATGGTCGTTACGGAATGCAGGAAGCGAATAGACATCGTGAAACCGGATGGCGGTTTCATTCTGAGTTCAGGGTGTGCCCTGTCGCCGAACACGCCGGCGGAAAACATCCGCGCAATGGTCGATGCCGCGAAGGAATTCGGTGTTTATTAGTCGTTCGTGGAACTACACCAGGCGCCTAAACCAAGGAGGCTTATCATATGATGACGCTCACGCAGGAACAGTTGAATCACTACCGCAGCCACGGTTTCGTTGTGGTCCCAAATATCCTGACACGCCAGGAGGCCGATGAGTTTGTGAAGTATGAGGCTTCTCAGGATCCGGACTGGCGGAATCACCTCGATAATCACAAGAGGGACACTCATTGGGCCGCCGTCGCCAAACACCCAAACATTGTGGGCATTGCCCGGCAGATTCTGAACACGAAGAAGCCGATGATCGTACAGACCATGTATCTTGAAAAACGACCCGCGGAACCCGGCAAAGGAACCGCGCTCCATCAAGACAGTCATTACCTGCCCAATGAACCCAACACGCTGATGGCATGCTGGCTGGCGATGAGCGATACTGATGGCGAGAACGGCGGGCTTTGCGTGGTTCCCGGAAGTCATCAAAGAGGCCTCTATCCGACGCACAAGGCAACCAACTCGAAAGATCACCAGGTATGGGAATCTGAGCACTTGATGAGAGACAGAGGCGGGAAAGAGTGGAAACAGAAATTCTTCTCCTTCGAAATCGAAGGCCTCGACCTGAGCACGGTTCGTAATCTTGAAGTTCCACAGGGCTCAGGTGTGTTTTTTTCCAGTCACACCATTCACGGATCGTACGGCAACAGATCGGCCAACAGGGTACGAAGAGCCTTTGCGACGCATTTTGTCGCCGAGGGAACCTGGGTGTTCCGGGCTGACGTGCAGGATGTTGTTCCGGCGGTCTAAATATTTTTCAAAACGGGCCATATGAACGAGACATACATCAGATGTGGCGATAGCAGGCTGGATGCCTTGGTTCCACGGATTAGGGAATTTCTCAGAAGCGACATTTCCGAATACAACATGCTGGGTACGCCGATCAGGGCGTATCGGACCCCGGACGCTCCGAGCATCTGGATCCGCGATCATTCGGAAATGATGCGCGGAGCGAAATATTGGGAAACCGATCTGCAGAGTGCCATCGATCATTTTGCCGAAACGCAAACCGCGAAGGGCTGGATCTTTGACTATTTCACGATGACTCCGGAGAAAGTGCCGTGTGAGAAGGAAAACTGGGCAAAGTATGTTCGTGTACCTGTCGAAGCCGATGTTGAGTATCGATTCATAAAAGCTGTGCACCTTGCCTGGCAGGCATCGGGCGACGACAAATGGATGAAGCGGCTGCTCCCGAACATGGAAAGGGCGCTGCAGTACGTTCTGACCGACGAATGGCGATGGGATAAGAAGACAAAATTAGTCAAGCGGGCTTATACAATTGACACATGGGACTTCGACTATACAGCCGGCCGGCATCCGTGGCTGAATTTCCAGATCAACGACCACACGTACTGGGGAATCATGCACGGTGACAATTCGGGCTATTATGAGGCTTTTAATCTGCTCAGCAAGATGTACGATCATGCTGGCAACAGATCCCGGGCACGATACTGGCGGAGGTACGCAGAAATGTTCCGGAGACGGGCCAACAAGGTATGCTTTAACGGCCGTTTCTATACACACCATGTCCATCTTGTGCCGGTGAGAATCGAGGGTGTGGATGAGAGTGAGCAACTGAGCCTGAGCAATCCGATGGATATCAACCGGGGAATGGCGACTCACGCGATCGCAGCGTCGATTCTCAGGGAATATCAGCGACGGGGGCAAACGACCAAGGCATTTGCCGAATGGTTCAGCATCGATCCGCCATTTCCTGACGGAATTCACGGGGACGAAAAGATTATTGGTGGGGCATACTGTAATGGGGGGATCATGCCACTCGTGGGTGGCGAGCTGGCCCTGGCGGCACTTGACCACGGGTTCGAAGAGTACGGCGTACGCCAACTGCTCAAATATGAAGAGCTCACCCGAAATAACGAAACATATCTCTGGTACTTTCCCAACGGCAAGCCCGCGAGCCCGGAAACAAGCACAAGCCCCGACGCTTCGCCCACCGACGGATGGGGATCGTCAGCCATCCTCTACGGATTGCTTGAAGGACTGGCCGGGATTGTTGATACGGACAAGTTGTACAGAAAGGTACGCCTTTCCCCTCGATGGATTGCGGCAGGGAGGGAGGAGGCTGAAGCAGCGTGCACGTACGGGCCATCGGGAGCGGGCATTCAGTACACATATCTTCACAATCCGAGCTCCAAAACCATCGAGATGGAAATCAGGGGAATGGCACACGTCGATCTCCGTGTCATGCTTCCAGCCAATGCCCGATCCGTCTCCGCAAAACTCAATGGCAGGAAGTCGGCCATGAGCGGGTATGTCGTTGAATCAAGTCCTTATGCAGCGATGGCCTTTGATCTGAGGAAAAAGGCAGGGATCACAATCAAGTACGAAGAGATAAAAGGATAATCCTGAATGATCGATCCGAAGGCCAGCCAATCCATAAAGCTCCCGCGCAGGGATTTTTTGCGGTCGGCTTCCTTTGGACTTGCGTCGGCCATGGTGGTCGGGGCTTTTCGCGGATTCGAATCGGAAAATTCCGGGGAAGAAGTCCTTTCCGTGGGACCTGGTACAATACCGGGGAGTTTTTCTATCCGATACAAAGGCGTGCCCCTGATCGAAAGTATTGGGTGGCGGATTGAGTGCGAAGAAGGAACGGCGACGTCAAAGGATGCAAATCTTCAGGCTTCGTATGATCGAAGGGAGTTGAAATACTCGGATTCGAAGCGGATGTGCGATGTGGTTCTCAAATGGAAAGTGGAGGAGGATGGCACACTCATTGGCTTAACGTTCGCCGCCGTTAATGTTTCAGATGGACCGCTTCGCATCAAGAATATCTATCCGCTTATTTCGGAGGCGGGGCAAGGCGGGGGACTGCATTTTTGGCCGCGTGGCGGCGCACGACGAGCACTTACGGACGAATGGGAACGATGTTACGGAGCCGCGTCAGTTGTGAAAATGCAAGAAGGACAATTGACGCGCAGTGCGTGGAACATGCATTTTCACGATGTGGAGAAAGAAATCTCATGCACCGTTGGTTATTACGCAATACCAAATACGAAAGTCTCCGTAATCACGACGCCGACAGCGGAGCGCACATCTCTGTCCGTTCGCTGTGATTCCCATGCGGGAATGCGCGGAGTACTTGTCCGGAGCGGGCAAAACTTCACAGTAAATGAGTTCATGGTTCGCGTCTACAAGGGGACGTTTTTTCATTCTTTGGAGAGCTATGCCGTTGCCGTGGCACGGAGAAATCGTATCCAACCGCCTGCAGCAACGCCCACAGGATGGGTAGACTGGTATTTTGCAAAAGCGCAGGCGACCGAAGAAGACATGCTCAGGAACCTCGACTTCATTGCAAGCGAACTCAAGGATTATGGGCTCGAGTATATTCAGATTGATTCAGGATGGCAGGTGGGAGTTGAAACGACTCCGCCTCCGCACAACGTCATCGCGGGTGGTCCATGGAGAGCCAACTCCAGGTTCCCCCGGGGAATGAGGTGGCTTGCCGACGAAATACGCAAGCGAGGTCTGAAACCCGGGATCTGGGTAAGGCCGTTCCACTCCGTCGAGGGTTCGGGCGAGCGCAGAGCCCACCCTGAGTGGTTCAACAAAGAAGGCCAGATGGATTTTTCCCACCCATCTGTCCGCAAACACGTGGCTGATATTTTTACGCTTTTGGCGAAGGAGTGGGGCTACGAGTACGTCAAATACGATTTCCCCGCCTTTGATCTTTATGGCGCCTGGGGCCCGAAATTGTTTGAGGATGCATCTGCACATGCCGAACTCCACGATCCGGAGCACACAACGATCGAGGCTTACCGGGCAAGCCTTGAGTCCATCTTCAGCGCTGTCGCTGGCCGCGCGCGCCTCCTGGCCTGCAACAGCCTGATGCCCCCAACGCTTGGCGTGTCCGATGTGTTTCGCATTGGCGACGACGTTGGGGATTGGACCAGAACATTCAAATATGGTGTCCGGTCTGTTTCCGCCCGATACTATACGAACGGCATTTTCTGGGCTAACGATCCAGATTGTCTGCTGGTGCGGGAACCTTTCACGATTGATCAGGCGCGCATGTGGGCAAGCCTTATTACGTTGTCTGGCGGGGTCGTGTTTATTAGTGAAAACCTCCCGATCCTTCCCGTTGAACGACTCGGAATTCTCAAGAAAACATTGCCGGTCTACAGAAATGGCGGCGACGGGTACGGATTCGGACGGCCCCTTGATCTGCTTGAAAACGACCCGCCCCGAATCTGGGACTTCGAAATCAAACGTCCATACGACCAGTGGCATGTTGTGGGATTCTTCAACTGGAGTGAAGTACATTGGAAAACGGAGATCCCACTCAAGAAGTTCGCCTTGGATGATTCGCTGACCTGGCACGTTTCGGATTTCTGGCCGGGAAAGTACAGAGGGGAGAGACAAGGATCCATCAGCGTATCGATTGACCCAAATTCATGTCAGGTTCTTGCACTCCGGGAGAAAAAGAGTCATCCTCAGGTGCTGTCAACCTCCCGTCATGTACTTCAGGGAGCGGTGGAGCTCAGCGATGTTGCATGGAACTCGCGCCGCAACGAATTACGCGGGACAGCAAACGTCATTAAAGGCGATTCTTTTGAAATTCTTATATTTGCCGGCGACCGGGCGGTAAAGCGGGCAAGTCACCCTTTCAAACCATCCAATTCTGAGCCGGGAATTCTCCGTCTCAGTTTTTCCCCGGACCAGACATCGGCCGAGGAGTGGTCCATCGCATTTCATTAAGGATTATGCGGCAATGAAAAGAGATCAGTTTCTGAAAACAACCCTGGCAGGCCTTGCGACGGCAGGAATTTCATTCCGATCGGTCGATGCGGCTGCTCGGGAACGGAGCTCGTGGCCTGTCATTGATCCGAGCGACGAAGCATTTTGGGCGTTCGTCCGAACACAATTTCCGCTTACGCGTGACCGCGCGTATTTCAATACCGGAGGTCTGGGCGCGTCACCATATCCGGTAATCGACGCTGTAAAGGCGAAAATCGACGAGCTCGAATCGATTTCCGAAACAGGCCATACGGACCAACTGTGGAGCAACATCAAAACGACCGCAGGAACCTTCTTCGGCTGCGATCCAGCGGAAATCGCTTTCATGAGAAATGCGACCGAGGGAATCAACGTTGTGTGCAATGGTCTTCCTTTGCGCGAAGGAGACGAGGTCATCACAACGACGCATGAGCACGTTGCCAATTCCGTACCGTGGCTTGCCCTTCAGAAACGCCGGAGGATCTCGGTGCGATTCTTCGAACCGTCGATGCGTTCGGCGCAGGAGAATATCGACCGCGTTGAGCGCCTCCTTTCGACGCGTACACGTCTTATCAGCGTGCCGCACGTAACGACAACGACGGGGCAGGTTCTTCCTATCCGCGCATTTTCGGAACTTGCGAAGAGCAGGCGCGTCTGGCTCTTTGTAGACGGGGCGCAGGCGGCCGGAATGTTTCCCTTCAGCCTCCGTGAACTTGGCTGTGATGCCTACGCCATGTGCGGCCACAAGTGGCTCCTTGGGCCCAAGGAAACGGGATTGTTGTTCGTCCACAAGGGCATGCTGGATGTCGTAGAAGCCAAATTCGTAGGGGCATACTCCGACAGCGGTTTTGATTTCGAAAAGGGAACCCTGGCCTTTCATCCGTCGGCACAGCGGTACGAGTACGGCACCGTCAGTATTCCGCTGCGGGTCGGCCTGCAGGCTGCGCTCGAGTTCCTCTCCCGCATCGGAATGAGCAATGTCTGGAAACGGGATCAACAGCTTTCCGCCTATCTCTACCGCCAGTTGTCATCCATGCCATCTGTCCGTGTCCTCTCGCCGGCTTCCGATTCGGAACGGAGTGCGATGATCACGTTTCAACACACGAAAGTCCCCTTTCTGGATGTCCAGGCACACTTGAACACCTACAAGCTAAGGACGCGTGGCGTGAGTGAAGGCGGTGTCAACGGTCTTCGAATATCTTGCCACATTTACAATACCTTTGAGGAAATTGACAGGTTACTCGAAGGAATTCGAAGCGTGCCGACGGGGTAGTTGCTTTCATTGTTACAAGACCGCTATAGCAAAAGGAGAATCGGATGAGTGAAACAAAACCGGGTCCTGAACCGCAATTTGCCTTCGGTGCCTGGGCATTCATGGGCGGCATGGATGATCGGTTCGGGAAGGGGTATAACAAATTCCCTCTCTCCCTTGAAGAGGTCTTCGAAATGACTGCAAGGATCAGTGGTATGTCCTATGTTTGCGGGCATTTTCCCTCTGAGTTCCCGGATGACCCTGATCGCCTCGCAACACTGGCGCGCGATCATCAGGTGGGAATCGGAAGCGTTGTCGCCAGGACATTCGGCGCAGAGTACAAAAACGGCGGGATGACGAATCCCGACCCCGCGATCCGAAAGCGGGCTGTCGAGAATGTCAAGCGCTCGATGGAGCTGAACAATCTTCTTCGTCCCACAATGGAGAAGATGGGAAAAGCCTTGGGGTGCCGTCATGCCGTTCTCTGGCAGGGAAACGACGGATCAAACGGATTGTTCCTGTGCGACTATTCGCGCGGCTGGGATTTGCTGATCGATGGATATGTTGAAGCTCTCGAGGCTGTTCCCGAGTGCCAACTCTGTATTGAGCCCAAACCCGGCGATCCGGCGGAGGACATGTTCGTGCGCGAAACCATCCATGGTCTTTTCCTCGCGAACGCTGTCGAAGACCGCATCCAGAAACGCCTGGAAGAACGAATTCTTAAGAAAGATCCGGGGTTAACCGCGTCAGCGTTCTTCGATCACTTGCATCAGAAGTTGGCTTCTGTCCGCGGACGGATTGTGCAAAACATCGAATACGGACATGCCCATATCGCCGGCGGGAAACTTGCGGAAAGCATCTGTCTGGCAATGGACTACGGGATTCTTCGGCAAATCGATCTAAACGATAACCGGAAGCATTGGGACAACGATCACATTCCGGGCAATGACAACTTCAATGAAGTACTTGAAGCTGAGTATTGGCTGTACTGGAAGGGATTTGACGGGCTGTGGAACTTCGATATCTGGCCCCAGCGTGTCCCTGGTGAGACGAAAAAAGACACGATTCGAAGATTTGCCGAACATCTTGTTGAATGTATTAACGCAACGCGCTACCGGCGTGAAATCGTCAAGCGGTTGCCTCCTCCCGATGAAATGCAGCGGTATTTCAAGGATCCTGACGAAACGCAGACCTCAAAATTGTTGCGGACGGTTGTGAACAGGAAAATCGATTTCGAAGAATCACACTACGGCGGATGACGCGGAACAATAATTGCCAACGGACGGAGGACTCAACCACATGAGGATGAGTTCGATTAATGCGTACGACTACATTGTCGTGGGAGCATACTTCCTCTTCATGCTGGCGATTGGTGTGTACTTCAGCCGCATCAGCAAGGGTGGAAAGGATTTCTTTGCGGGAGGGAACATGCTCCCGTGGTGGGTCTCCGGAATGTCGCTGTACATGACAAACTTCAGCGTATGGATTTTTACAGGTGGAGCGGGATTTGCATATGCCGTCGGCTGGTTTGCATTGATTTATTTCGGGATCGGAGGAATCGCATACTGGGTGGGAAGCGCACTGACCGCCGCCCTCTGGCGACGAACCCGTTCCATTTCGCCGATTGAGTACACTCACACACGATTTAACGGCTTGACGCGACAGCTCATTGGCTGGGTGATTGCATTGAACTTTACCCTCTCGGCAGGCGTACAGCTTGCTTCCACGAGCAAGCTCCTCGCTCCCGTGTTCGGAATTGAGATTGCCGTCGTGGTCCTTGTAACGGGGATTGTGATTCTTACCTATTCGTTTCTGGGAGGACTTTGGGGGGTTGTGGTAACCGACACGCTTCAGGGGGTTATTCTCCTCGCAACGGCGGCAATCGTCGTTCCGGCGAGTCTGTACCTTGTTGGGGGATTCGAAACGCTTGCCGATTCCCTTCCGGCATTATCATTCAATCATGTCTACAACGGTGTGCATTATGACGAGCACTGGCTGGTCGCGATTTTTCTGATTTCTTCGATCGGCTTTGCAGCCGGTGGTGCCCAGCGTTTCTATTCTGTGAAGAACGAGAAAGATGCCCGAAAAGTGGGATGGCTTGCGGGCGCCCTTGCGCTTACCGGTCCGCTTGTGTTCGGCGTACCTCCCCTTGTCGCGAAAGTTCTCTGGCCCGACCTTTCGGAGGTGGAGTTTTTCAAGCCCTACGCAGAAAGCAATCCCCAGGATCTCGTTTACCTGGGGATGTGCATGAGAATCCTCCCCAACGGACTCATCGGTGTATTCCTCGCTGCCATGATGGCGGCGACTATGAGTACGCTGAGTTCTGTGTACAACCTTGTATCGTCGATCCTCTCGCGGGATGTCTATCAGGGGATTTTCAGGCCGGAAACGACGGACCAGCAGCTGCTGAAGGTCGGACGCGCCCTTTCGATTGTGTGTGGACTTGTGGTGACCGGATTGGCGGTTCTTTTTGTTGAGAGCGAGTTCGGCATTTTCAATCTTCTTGTCGCATTTTTTACGCTCTTTAATATACCCGTCACGGTCCCGACCGCCTTCGGGCTGATCTTCCGCCGCGTGCCAAAGTGGTCTGCAAGCGCTGCGATCACCTGGGGTCTTATCACAGGGGCTGTAACAAGGTTCATTCTGGGATGGGACATCGGTCCGCAGGTGTATCTGTCGTTTGCAATGACGTTCGGGATATTCGTTTTATCTCAGTGGTTCGGTGGGTTGTATCGGACAAACAAATCGTTGCTTGCTTCCTTAAGCCTTGGATTGGCCGCAGCGCTCGCATGGCTTTTTACCGGCTCCGCTGCGACGGAGCTTGACTCTTTTCTCTCCGGATTAGGCGTCGGGGCCGGCGTTGCAATGGGATTGAGTTTGTATGGGTTTTCAAAACTCTTCTCTTCTCAGACCGATGAGGAGAATGCTGTCCTGACGGAGTTTTTCAAAAAGCTTGACACACCGGTCGATGTTGCCAAGGAAGTCTTTGGCGAAGGCAAAAAACAGGTCTCGACGTTTCCCCTGGTGGGGGGAACTGTCGTGGTGATGGGAACGCTCATGAGTCTGATTTTTCTTACCGACCTTACGTCGAATGAACAAGTCATCCTGGGAGCCATCATTGTCATGATGATCGTTTTTGGGGCGGCAATGTGGTATTTTGGAAAGAAATCCGAGATTCGGGATGCAAACCAATATATACAGTCGTCCTAGCAAAACGAGCTTCGACATGCGCAAGGATAGCCAACGGACAAACAGGAAGCGTCCATGAAAGCCGTCAACGTCTACGACTATGTCGTCATCGCAGCCTATTTCGTGTTCATGCTCGGAATCGGTTTCTATTTTATGCGCGTGAACAAGGGCGGGCGTGACTATTTCGCCGGCGGCAGCATGATTCCCTGGTGGGTGTCCGGCATGACGCTTTACATGGCGAACTTCAGCGCCTGGACTTTCACGGGGGCCGCAGGATTTGCATACGCCACCGGTTGGTTTGCAATTCTGTACTTCGGAACCTGGTCCGTCTCGTACTACATTGGGTCCCAGCTCACCGCCGCAAAATGGAGGCGCACGCGGTCCATCTCGCCGGTTGAATACACATACACCAGATTCAATGTGACCACACAGCAGTTTCTCAGCTGGGTTATTGCCCTGAACTTCACGCTGAGCGCGGGAGTGCAGCTCGCATCAACCTGCAAGTTGATTGCGCCCGTCATGGGCCTTGATATTGTCGTTGTAACGCTTGTTACTGGGATCGTTATTCTTCTGTACACCTTCCTTGGCGGACTCTGGGCAGTCTCAATCACCGATGTCGTCCAGGGTGTGATTCTCCTCAGCATCACATTTATTATCATGCCGCTTGCGCTGAGACTTGTAGGTGGTTTCGGTGCTCTTGTAGAGGCCGTACCCCCGCTTTCGTTTGAGCACATATATAATGGCGTTCAATATACAGAGCACTGGCTCGTGTCGATCTTCATTATTATGTCGCTTGGCACAGCGGCCGGCGGCGCTCAAAGATTCTACAGCGTGAAAGATGAGCGCGATGCAAAACGCGTGGGGAAAATGGCCGGCGCATTGTTTCTCACGGTCCCACTTGTTTTCGGGATTCCGCCCCTTGTGGCACGTGTTCTCTGGCCCGATCTTTCTCAGGTAGAGTTCTTCAAGCCCTACGAATCGAGTAACCCGCAGGACCTTGTTTTTGTTGCGCTTTGCCTGCAGCTTCTCCCCAACGGTCTCATCGGCGTTTTCCTTGCTGCTATGCTCGCCGCCACCATGAGCGCCCTCAGCTCTGTGTACAACATGGTTTCATCGATCCTGTCACGCGATATCTATCAAGGCCTCGTTAAGCCGGATATCTCCGATCAGGGTTTGCTCAAGGTCGGAAGGACTTTCTCTATTATCATCGGAATCACCGTCACCGGTTTGGCAGTGGTGTTTGTGACAAGTCAATTCGGCCTTTTCAATCTCATGCAGGCATTTTTCACGTTACTGAATATCCCGGTTGTTGTGCCCACCGCATTCGGACTCCTGTTCCGGCGGGTACCGAAGTGGGCAGCGGTCGGCGCTATTGCGTGGGGATTGATTGTCGGCGTCACTGCACGGTACATCCTTGGATGGGATATCGGCCCTCAAGTATACCTCGCGTTTCTTATGACGTTTGGCATCTTTGTTGCGTCGCCTGTATTGGGACGGTTGTACAAGACAAACAAAGTCATTCTCGCAGTCATATGTTCTGCAGTGTGTATGTTGACCGGGACACTGTTTGTGAATACCGTCGTCGGAGAATCATCCGGTCTGACAGTTCCGCTGGCGCTGACCATGGCTGTCGCCCTCGGTGCAAGCCTCTTTGGCTTTTCACACCTGTTTGCCATGGAGACCGGTGAACAACGAAAGGCTGTTGAAGAATTCTTTAAGAAATTAGACACGCCGGTCGATGTGGCACGTGAAGTGTTTGGAGCAGGGAAAAAACAAATCTCCACATTCCCTCTCGTGGGTGGAACCACCGTTGTCATGGGCCTGTTAATGGGTCTTATCCTGTTCACCGATGTCACGGTTGGCGAGCAACGCGTTCTTGGCGTCATGATTGCTATTATGATCATTTTCGGCACGATGATGTGGTATTTTGGGAAGAAATCCGAAATCAGAAGCGCAGCACAATATGAGGAACGGGTGGGACGCTAGGCGGTTGGTGGTCATTCGTTATTAGTTATTATTTGTAATTTGGGGTAAAGCGCACTATGAAACCTTGAACCTGGAACTTTGAACTTGCCCGCGATGCTTCATCTCTTTGGCACTACTGTTCTTGTTACTGGCGGCTCGCGTGGCCTGGGGCTGGCAAGTGCGGAGGCCCTGGCGGAAGCCGGATGCGACGTTGTACTGAACCATTTTGAAGACTCCGAAAAAGCGCGAAAGGAATGCGACAGGCTAAAAGCGCAAACGGGTCGGAGAATCTTTGAGATCAATGCCGACGTCGGAAATCCGAAAGCGGCAAGGAGTATGGTGCAGCAATCGGCGGACATGCTGGGGAACCTGGAAATCGTTCATAGCAACGCAGGGATCTGCCGTTTTACGCCCTTTCTGGATGTTGACGACGAAAACTGGCGACACCACTTGGATACGAATTTCAGCGGTGGCTTCTACGTAACGCAAACGGCCGCAAAGATCATGGTTGCCCAGGGTAAAGGTGGGAGAATTCTCTTCACGACAAGTGTGGGCGCCTTTCGGTCCAACGCGACCCAGACGCATTATTGCGCAACAAAAGGCGGTCTCCATTTGCTTGCGCTTGGGATGGCCATTGAGCTTGGACGCTATGGCATCACCGTAAACTGCATCGCACCCGGATGGATGCACACGGATATCAATGACGCACAGTCCCGCGACGAAGCGACGGTCAAGCCGTGGCTTGCCGCTCACGTGTCAGTCGGCCGGCTCGGATCGCCAAAAGACCTCAAGGGTGCTGTCCTCTTTCTGGCAAGCAAAGAGGCGGAATACGTCAACGGCGCCACCCTCCATGTCGATGGTGGCTGGAACGCACAACTATGAAGCCTTACACGCTTCGGGTCCTCAGCATGGGGGAAACCACAGTTCCCTGTGCAGAACTTTACTGGATGACGAAGCTGGTCGGATGGGAACCCCTGACATTCTGGGCGCTGCTCATCGAAAACGACGAGCGGCGTGTGCTGCTCAATACCGGATTTCCTCTCGATTATTCCGATCTCCACAAACATTGGACAACCTGGGCAAAGTCGGCAACGGGCGAGGAAGGCCATGTTCCGGTGGTCCGCGAAGAGAACTGGATAGTGAACTCGCTGAAGAAAGCCGGGGTAACACCCGGCGAGATCGATCATGTTCTTATGACGCCATTGACGTCGTATGCGACAGGCGGGCTTGATCAGTTCCCGAAATCACAGATCTGGCTTTCCGAACGCGGGTGGACGGATTTTCATCATCCGGATCCGGAAATCCCTCAACTCCCGAAGAATATCATCTTTCCCGACCACGTGCTGCGGTGGCTGAAAACAAACAGGGAACGCGTGAATCTCCTCCCGGATGAAGAGAAAGAGTTCTTGCCGGGCATCAAATCCTGGTTCTGTGGAGCCCATCACCGCTCGAGTATGGCGTTTGTGATAAAAACCGCCAGGGGCCGCGTTGGCGTGACGGATGCGGTGTTCAAATATCGCAACTACGAGGAACGGATTCCGCTTGGTCTGTCGGAATCGCTCGAGGAGCACCACCGGCTTTATGCGAAACTGAGCCGGGAGACGGATTTGATCGTTCCTCTGTACGATCCTCTGGTTTTTACGCGTCATCCGAAAGGAGTGATTTCCTGATGGCAATGTCGCTTGATAAACAATGTGCTCTGGTCACCGGAATCGGAAGCGGGATTGGCCTCGAGACAGCTCGGAGGTTTGCGGCGATGGGCGCACGGGTTGTCGGGGTCGACAGAAATGAGCAGAAGTTGAAGGAGGCGATTCGTTCCCTGAATCCAACCGGGCAACCGCATGTAGGCTTACTGAAAGACCTCAGGTTGGTTGACACCGCCCGGTCTGTTGTCCCGGAGGCCCTACAGGTCGTTGGGTACCTCGATATCGTCGTGAATGCGGCGGGCGTATGTTACTTCACGAAAATGGAAGAAATCTCAGCCGAGGAATTCGACGAGGTGATGGAAGTGAATGTCCGTGCGCTTTTCTTCATAAGCGTTGCTGCGGCGGAATCGATGAAGACACCGAGAGGAGGGCACATCATCAATTTGGGGTCGAATGCGGGTCGGAAAGGAAGGGCGCTGTCTGCCCATTACGCTGCTTCCAAAGCCGCGGTGAAGAATATTACAGAATCGCTTGCCCTTGCGTATGGTTCCAGGAATGTGGCGGTGAACACCGTGTGCCCCGGACCAACCGATACGCCGATGTGGGAGGGGAATTTCCGGGGGCTGAAGGCCATTACCGGAAAAGACCCGAAGGATTTCTGGGAGACGTGGAAAAACCAGACGCCGCTGGGAAGAATTGGGACAGTGGCCGACGTAGCTAATTTGATTTGTTTTCTTGCCTCCGAGGAGGGATCGTTCATTAACGGTCAGGAAATCAACGTGTGCGGCGGTTTCATGCTCACGAGCTGAACGAAACGTTCATGGGAGAGAATCAATGAATCTCGCATTTTCGCAGTTGATTGACAGGGATCTGAGACAGGATCAACCGGATGAAGTCGGACATTCGACTCTCAGCAAGGTTTATGAGGCGATGCAAAGGGGAGACCTTGATGAAGCGCGGCGTATTACAGAATATGCGCGGCTCGAATGGCAGGTTGTGCACGATATGTACGTCAACTGGTCGTGGTCTTTCTTTACCTACATCGCAGACAACTACGGCGAAGAGGAGTTGGAAAAAGCCATGAGGGCTGTCCTGGGCAGTTATTACA
>JACQPU010000064.1 GCA_016207365.1 Ignavibacteriales bacterium
CTACAACTACTATGCAGAAATCGTGCCGCGGGAATATCCCATCGTGAAACCGTTCATGGTCTTCCTTCCTTCGGGGAACAGGGCGAAGGGTCTTGAGCAGCTTAACACTGCGGCAGAGCGGTCGAAATATGCGCGCACTGAAGCGACCTATTTTCTGGTCCAGAACTATTTCTTGCATGAAAAGAATTTCCAAAAAGCAGCGGACCTTGCTGAGGGCTTGAGTCAGAAGTATCCGCGTAATCCAGCATTCCTCCGTTACCGCGGCCGGTGTCTCGTGTCCCTGGGGCGCTGGGACGAGGCGTTTAAAGTCTTTTCGCGCGTCGTGGATTTATTCAAGAAGGGCCAGGTTGGTTTCAACGGACAGGATGCGCGAGAGGGATATTACTACCGGGGGAAATACTACTTCACGAATGTGAAATACGACGACGCGCTTGAGAATTTCCGTGAGTCGGAGCGACTGTCATACGATGTTGACAAGGACGTCGAGTCGGGATTTCTTTCAATGACCGTGCTGCACATCGGAATGATTTACGACGTCACGAATCATCGTGCAGACGCTGTGAGGCAGTATCGGCGTGTGCTGGCTATGAAAGAGTACGAACAGACTCATCGCGACGCGCGTCGATTCCTGGAAACGCCTTACAAGGGATCCACGCAATGATAACCGCATTGTTGTTCGGACTGGCAGCAGCGGGGGCGGAATTCCTGGGAGGCGTAATCATAGCCGCGCGCCGTGAGTGGCCGAGACGGCTGCAGGAGGTGCTTCTTGCCCTCGGAGCAGGATTTATCCTCGCTCTGGTGTTCCTGGAATTGATTCCGCACAGCATTGAGGCCGTCGGGGAAACGGCAGCCTTCGCCATGATGGCCGGATTCAGCGTCGTTCATTTCTTCGAGCACACCGTTGTCGGCCACCTTCATTTCGGTGAAGAAACGCATGCGGACGTGATGGTTTCTAAGCAGGCGGGTTTGTCGGCTTTTGGAGGCCTGTTTATCCATGCCTTCTTCGACGGGTTTTCGATTTCTGCCGGTGTCCAGTTCGACATGTTTCTGGGTCTGCTGATTTTCCTCGGGATATTGCTCCATAAGTTTCCCGAGGGGCTCACAATCGGATCCATCATGCAATCAGCAGGCTTTTCCCGGAATGTTGTCCTCTGGGCAGCTGGCGGTGTTGGGATTGGAACGATCCTCGGCGTTGCGTCGGTGTTTCTGATTGCTCCGCTCGACGAGTCCGTGGTTGGCCTGGCATTTGCGTTCTCTGCGGGAGTGGCGATGTATGTAGGTGCAAGCGACCTGATTCCGGAAATTAACCGTTCGAAGAATCGTATTCCCCCGCTTGTAGTCTTTGGCGGCATGCTGTTGTTTGCGCTCACAGAAATGGTGCTTGAAAGCTTGTTAAAGTGAGTAGAATTATTAGATCTGTCCCAGACCGATTGCGGTTTGTCCTTTCAGGATTCAAGGTAAGATGGGAGATTCTGTTGTGGAGATTTCACGGGTCGCCGGTTCCTCCACCTCACGCTTACAAGCGCGCGACAATCCGCAGCTATAGGAAAAGGTTCAGAACACGCCTGTTTATAGAGAGCGGAACCTTCCGCGGAGACATGGTTTTTGCTCAACGCTATGGGTTTGAGGCGATCTATTCAAT
Source organism: Ignavibacteriales bacterium (assembly GCA_016207365.1). Lineage (GTDB taxonomy): Bacteria > Bacteroidota > Ignavibacteria > UBA10030 > UBA10030 > JACQPU01. Next base: position 1,643 of record JACQPU010000064.1, read on the forward strand.
TGAACTCGATCGGGCGTTGTATCAGCAGGCGGTGGAACGATTTCGAGGATTTCCGCGCATCGAAATTCTTCAAGGTGACAGTGGAGATGTCCTTCCGGTCCTTCTGGCGCAATTCGACCGGAACTGCCTGTTCTGGCTGGACGGTCACTATTCAGGCGGTGAGACCGCGCGAGGAGAGTCTGAAACGCCGGTGATGAAAGAGCTTGTCGCAATTCTTGCACATCCCTTGCAGCACGTAATTCTCATCGACGATGCGCGCCTGTTCACGGGTCACGAAGGTTACCCATCAGTAGCGGACCTCAGAGAATGGGTGGCCCGCCGTCGCCCTGAGTATACCATGACAGTAGAAGGGGATGTGATCAGGTTGGTCGGAACGGAAATTGAAAGTGAAAAGTGAAGAGTGAAGGGAGATGAGGGCCGAAGAGAGTGTGTCTATGGCGCTACGATCATTCCTATCGTAATCCTGTGCAGTCCGCCGATGGCACCGTAAGAGTTGAACGCATAATCGATACGATGCGTTCCGAAAAACACTCCCCCGCCCACCGCGAATCCCGCCAGGCCCGCGCTTGACCCGAGTTTCAATTCCCGTCGCTTTTCATTGTCGTACCCCACGCGCAGCCGCGCCGACTCCGTCAGGAGAAACTCCGCCCCAAAGGAAAACGCGTTGAAGCGGTCGAAAAACGAATCATTGTTCTCCGTGAGCTTGTGGAAATTCAGGTTCAGGTACACCGGAAGGTGCTCAGGTCTCTTGGTGATCCCGATAGTCAGACTGAGAGGAAGTGACTCCCGTGTCTTAACGTAGCTATCGAGTTGAGTGCCCAGATGAAGCAGGCTGGCGCCGAGGGTGATGTTCTCTGAGGGAATCTCGTACAAAACCCCTGCCCCGGCAGCGAGCGCCGATGATCCATACTCTGCAATCGAGGAGTGGATGAATTCGAGACTTGCTCCGGCAAACGTATTTTCTGCGACCGCAGCTCCCCATCCGACGACGACAGCGAACTCCCGGGCGGAAAATGTCCCAAGGACGTTCATCGATTCGTCCGTCCGCTCAAAGGAACCGTAGTGGATAAAGACGATCCCCGCCCCGAACGTACCGAGATCCTCAATCTCCTGCGCATAGGTCACCGATCCTGCATTCACGTCAAGAAGATGCTTGAGGAATCCCGCAGATGCCGAAGGTTGCGTGAGTGTGGCCAGCGCCGACGGGTTATACAGAAGAAGATTGGGATCATCCGTCATCGACACAAAGCTGCCGTAGAGTCCGGCAGCCCGGGCGTTCATGTCGAGCCGAAGAAAATCAAACGTTCCTTTGCGTTGAGCGGAGGAAGCCGAGAACGCAAGCATCAGAAGGATGAGGATACACGAATTCCGCATGCGATGAATCTACCCAGGAATCGAGTGAATTTCAAACAAAGCGGGAATTGCACCTCTCAGGCTTTTTCGCTATATTGTGTTCCCATCGCATGAACATTGGAGGTTCTGATGAAGGCGGGTATTCATCCCGAGTACAAGAGATCGATTGTCACGTGCGTCTGCGGGAATACGTTTGAAACCAGGTCAACGGTTGGCAATCTGCACGTTGAAATCTGCTCAAATTGTCACCCGTTCTTTACCGGCAAGCAGAAGCTCGTTGATTCTGCGGGCCGTGTGGAGAAATTCACGCGAAAGTATGCAAAAAGGAAAACGGCCGAGCCGACAGCGCCATCCTGACGGAGTATGAGTCACAAAGGAAGCGGAATGCAGCGTTGAATGCATTCCGCTTTTTCTTTTCCTATCTTGGGAGCAATCCGGAAGCCCCGCCATGCTTGTGATAATTAAGGATTCGTATGATGACCTCAGCCGGCAGACTGCCGCCATGGTTGCCGAACGAATCCGCAAAAAGCCCGATCTCGTGCTCGGCCTGGCCACGGGTGTCACTCCGCTGGGTCTCTACAAGGAGCTGATCCGACTCTACAACGAGGAGGGCTTAAGTTTTGCCAGAGTGACGACATTCAATCTGGATGAGTATATCGGCCTTCCGAGAACGCACCCGCAAAGTTACTTCCATTTCATGCAGGAAAACTTCTTTCGACACATCGATATTGAGCCGCGGGCCCTCCACATTCCGGACGGCATGGCGCCCGACATTGATGCGCAGTGTGAATGGTACGAGCAACAGATTGCCCGCCACGGCGGCATCGATGTTCAGATTCTCGGCATCGGCGCGAACGGCCATATTGCCTTCAACGAGCCTGGATCCTCGCTTGGATCACGCACGCGCATCAAGACTTTGACCGATCAGACGGTGGAGGACAACTCCCGGTTCTTCAAAACCGCTGAGGAAGTACCCAAGACCGCGATTACGATGGGGATTGGGACAATCATGGAAGCACGGGAAGTGTTCCTGCTTGCAAGGGGTACGGCGAAGGCCAAAGCTGTTCGTGCGGCCATTGAAGGCCCTATTACGGCCATGGTTCCGGCTTCCATTATTCAGATGCACCGCAAAGCATACGTCCTTCTTGACCGCGACGCAGCCTCTCAGCTCACTCACGTCTTCAGGGGCTGATTCTCCATGGTCTCGCATCTCTGTTTATTCGAAGACACCTTCAGCGATCGTCTCCTCCCTCTGTCCTATTTTCGTCCCGTGTACAACCTTAAGTGCGGCATTCTCTCTTTGAAGGAGAAGGTGATGCGGGCTTTTCCCCAGGTGTCCCTTGCTCTTCATTGTCGCCCGTATATCGCGGATTACATGCGCGTGCGATATCCTTCCGCTCGCGTAAACGACCTCGAACGCGCCGACTATTTGTTTGTGAACGGAAGACTTCTGATCGATTCGGAGATAGCGAAGGTTCTGTCGTCCGATTCAGATTCTGAGTGCGTTTATATGCGCGGTGGTGAACTCGTTGCGGCGCGGATTCACGCGGCCAACCTTCATCGTGCCGGCACGCTCCTGCAGGGGCTGATCCCTTCTGATGCATTCGCCGGACTCCCGAAAACCGATGTCAACGCCACGTTGATCGCGTACCCATGGGAATTGGTCAATCAGAACGAGCCACAACTGGAGGCGGATTTTGCGATGATCGCGGGCAGACGGAAGCGCCGCAGCAAGAAGCATCCCCGATTGCCGGGTGTACACGTGCTCGGACAGGACAATGTGATCTTCGAAGACGGAGCCTCAATCAATTCCGGCACGGTAGTGAATGGAGAAGATGGACCAGTTCACATCGGGCGGAATGCGAGGGTATTTCCTAATGCAGTGATTATCGGCCCGGTTCATGTAGGGGACGGAGCTTGGATCAAAGCGGGAGCTCAGATTTATGGAGGCACGAGCATCGGGCCGCTCTGCAAAATTGGCGGCGAGGTCGCGGGCTCGATTTTCCAGGGGTATGCGAACAAGCAGCACGGCGGATTCCTTGGGCACTCCTATATCGGTGCTTGGGTCAATCTGGGAGCCGGCACGACTACCAGCGACCTCAAGAATAATTATGGTCCTGTGCGAGTGACACTCGGCACGGAACAAATCAATACCGGTTTGCAGTTCGTGGGTCTTATCATGGGTGATCACTCGAAGAGCGCCATTAATTCGATGTTCAACACCGGTACGGTTGTGGGTGTCAGCAGTAATATCTTTGGGGCCGGCTTCCCGCCGAAATATGTACCTTCATTTTCCTGGGGAGCGGCGGGTGAGACGTTTACGACGTTCACTGTGGACAAGGCTATTGTGGTGGCCCGGAGGGTAATGGAGCGACGCAACGTTCAACTGACCGCTCAGGAAGAGCAGTTGTTCAAAGCTATTTTTGATTTCACAAGCGCCGAGCGGCGCAGACAGGGAATGCCTCAGTAGCTGATTCTATGAACGAGCCGGAGATTCAGACATCCGAAGAACGCGAGCGACTCTATACGGGACCCCGTGGAACCGCGGTGAAGATCCTGAACCGGGTCGAGCGGTCAGACGCATACCTTGACCGGCTCGTGGAATCCGAGCTCCGGTCGCAGGATATGAACGAACTGGACAAGGGGCTCATGAGCGAGATTGTGACCGGGACCATCCGATGGCGGGCGAAGCTCGATTGGGTTCTGACCGGTTTTTTTCATGGGAATTTCACCAAAGCGGAAACTAACATCCGGAACGCCCTCCGCGTTGCCCTGTACCAGATCCTCTTTCTCGACAGGGTTCCTCATTCTGCAGCTGTCAATGAAACCGTCGAATTCATCAAGCGCCTCCGGGGTCAAAAGGTGGCGGATCTCGTAAATGCCGTCCTCCGGAATATTCTCCGAAACCTCGAAAATATCCGATATCCGGACAGCAATGAAAACCGCATTCAGCATCTGGCTGTCGTTGAATCTCACCCGCAGTGGATGGTCCAGAGGTGGGTTGACCGGTTCGGCCTGGATGAGGCGAGGCAGCTTCTTTCCGCAAACAACCGTCGGCCCGATCTTACCCTCCGCGTCAATCGCTTGAAAATCGACTTTAATTACTTTCTGTCTAAGCTTGAGAGCCACCAGATTCAGTTTACGCGCTCGGCATTTCTTGATTTCTTTGTCCGTGTCAAGCACATGACCGGCATCGGCGGATCGGAAATGTATCGTCAGGGGTTTTTCGTGGTACAAGACGAGAGCGCGGGTTTGGCTGTCCAGCTGCTCGATCCGCAGCCGGGCGAACGCGTGTTGGACTTGTGTGCCGCGCCGGGCGGGAAGACGACCATGATTGGCGAACTGATGAAAAACCTGGGCGAGATTCTTGCGGTGGACCGTTATGAAACACGCCTTCATCTCGTCAAGAGTGCCTGTCAGCGCCTGGGGATTGCCAACGTTCACACCATGGCTGCTGATGCCGCGGAACTCAGCACTGCACCGGGGGACCGCGTTCTGGTCGACGCGCCATGTTCCGGGTTGGGTGTGCTTGCAAAAAAACCCGACGCGAAATGGAGGCGGGAACCGGAGGATATTCCCACCCTCGTCAATGTTCAGCATGCCATTCTCACAAATGCGGCCGCGCTCGTGAGGCCGGGAGGCGTGCTTGTCTACAGCACATGCACCACGGAGCCTGAAGAGAACCTGGAGCTCATTCGCGAATTTCTTGCTTCGCATTCGGAATTTTTGATAGAGCCCGCGGACCGGTTTGTCAATCCACAACTCGTTCATCCTGAGGGATACGTCGAGACCTTCCCGCACCGGCACGGCATGGATGGTGCGTTTGCAATGCGCCTGAAGAAGTCCGCCTAGCCCGTCCTGATTTGTTTCCCGGGGAAATGTCTTTATATTTCTTCGTCCTGAGATCCTTCCACGCTATCGTACACCATGGAGAACGGCATGAGGAACACGGCGATAACCGCTCTTGTCCCGGGCATCCTTCTTTTCCTTCCACCTGAACTTCCATCTCACCGTGAAGATCCGTTCGCAGCGACGTTTTCTATTGCAGCGGTCGATCTGGAAAATGGAGATGTGGGTGTTGCGGTGCAATCAAAGTTTCCCAATGTCCGTCCGGTCGTGCCGTGGGTCGAGGTTGGCGTAGGGGCGATCGCCACGCAATCGTTCGTCAACGTTTCCTATGGGGTTCGCGGACTTGCATTGATGCGCAACGGGGCAACGGCCGAAGAGGCGCTCAGAATTCTTATTCAGACCGACAGCTCCCGTGAAGTACGCCAGGCTGGTATCGTCGATGCGCACGGAAACGCCGCAAGCTGGACGGGAAACGAGTGTTTCGATTGGGCCGGAGGAATGGCAGGGGGAAATTTCGGCGGAAAGGGAGTGCTGGTGACCGGGAAGGGCTTTGCTGCGCAGGGAAATATTCTGGTGGGCCGGGAGACCGTGGAAGCCATGGCCCGCACCTTTGATTCCACGGACGGGTCGCTTGCCGATAGGCTGCTTGCTGCCCTCCTTGCCGGGGGAAAGGCCGGCGGGGACAGGCGTGGTGAGCAATCCGCTGCTCTTATGGTGAAGCGCAAGGGGGCAGGGTACGACGGGACAACGGACGACTTCATCGATATCAGCGTGTATGACCATGCAAAACCGCTGGCGGAGCTTGAACGGCTCTACAATTTGCACAAACTGTTTTTCTTTCGTACCGACCCTGCAAATCTTCTGACGATTGACGAGAAACTCTGCAGGGAATTGCAGGCCTTGCTGAAAGACAAAGCCTATAAGGGTACTGCCTTCTACACCGGCGCTGTGAATGGTGTCTTTGATGCCGCTACGAAGAAAGCTTTGCAGGACTTCATGGGATGGGAAAACTATGACGTCCGGATCAGGGATGATAACAAGATCGACAGGGAAGTTCTGGACGATATCAGAAAGAACTACGCAACGTGGAAGCGACAAAAGGGAAAACGATGAATGTGAATGAGCTGTTCGCGTCGGAATTGAAGCGGTTGGAGGAGTCAAAGACCTACAAGTACGAAACAGCCCTGGAAAGCCCGCAGGCAGGAGTCGTCAAAGTTCGCGGCAAGAATGTCATTATGCTTGCGTCGAACAACTATCTGGGGATGTCCAACCATCGGAAAATCCGCAAGGCTGCCGCCGAGGGAATAAGAAAATACGGGTTTGGCGTGGCCTCGGTCCGGTTTCTCTGCGGTACGCAGACCATCCATCTGGAGCTCGAGAAACAGGTCTCGAAATTCGTCGGGGCGGAGGACACGATTCTCTTCTCGTCATGTTTTGCCGCCAATGAGGGCTTTTTTGCGTCGCTAACGAATGAGAAGCTGGGGTATGAATCGTACAAGGACGTTATCTATAGTGACCGCTTGAACCATGCCAGCATCATCGATGGCCAGCGCCTCTGCAGGGCCGAGACGGTGGACAAAAAGATTTACGAGCATGCAAACACGGCTCACCTTGAGCAATTGCTCGAAGAAGACCGGAATAAGGACTACCGGTTTCGCATCGTAGCAACGGATGGCGTATTCAGCATGGAGGGAGACCTTGCGCCGCTCCCACGGCTTGTGGAGCTCGCCCGGCAGTACGGTGCGATGTTGTTTGTGGATGATTCACACGCCATCGGCGTGTGCGGGAAGACGGGACGCGGTACGCCTGAACATTTTGGAGTGCTCGGGAATGTGGATGTTCTGACCGGAACTCTCGGGAAGGCCATTGGAGGGGCGTCCGGGGGATATATCAGCGGATCCCGGGAACTGATTGCTTACCTTCGCCAGAAGTCGCGGCCATATACATTTTCGAATTCCCTTCCACCCTCAATTGTGGAGGCGTGTAAAGCTTCCTTCAAACTGCTTTCGCGCGACAGGTCTCTTGTCGGCCGGCTC
>JACQPU010000068.1 GCA_016207365.1 Ignavibacteriales bacterium
AGTCTGAAGTTCCGGGACTAAGGGCAAGATTTCCGAAAATAAAGCGGGCCCCCTCCGTCGTAAATCCCAGAACAATGACAAAGCCTTTGGCTATAATTCCAAACAGCTCCTTTGGCCATCCCAGGGGAGTAAAGATTTCCGCAAGCTCCCTTCCCTTTATGACGAGGATACCGAATGTTATCTGGATCAGAAGTCCGGTCGTGACGAGTCTCCAATTAACACGGGTCCGGTTATTAGAAAAAATCCAGGCGATCCCAAGGAGCACAACGATACCGAAAATGCCGTGAGCTGCCGAAAGGAATGTCATTGAGGCTCCTGAAGTTATTCCGACGGTGGGTCAAAGCAACGCCGGCACCTTGCTTCGTAAATGTCCTTCGCTCCAATCACTACTCGGTCATGCTGCCGGGTTTTTCTTTGCGTGCGATCAGCAGGGTTCCCACAAACAACGCAAATTGCGAGGGTCTTGGTAATATACTCTGCTACAGCAAGCAGTTGTGGAATCGGTTCAAAGGGTCTTCCGCGGTAGTCTTGATCGAGCCCCGCCACAATGACACGCTTTCCCTCATTTGCCAGGCCCTCGCACACATCAAGAAGATTCGCCTTAAAAAACTGCGCTTCGTCTATTCCGATTACCTGTGCATCCCCCGCTTGCGCCAAAATCTCGCTAGCATCTTCAACAGGATGAGAAACGATAGACTGTTCATTGTGCGAGACGATATGCTCCGGACCGAACCTGGTGTCGATTTTGGGCTTGAAGATAGCGACTTCCTGTTTGGCGATCTGCGCCCTTCTCAGCCTCCGGATGAGTTCCTCCGTCTTCCCGCTGAACATGCATCCACAGATCACTTCTATCCAACCCGTTCCTCTCGGAACCAGGTTTTGGGGGAGGCCTTCCATCAGGATTTCCTTTTGCGCGCGGCCTTCAACCTCTTTTCACTAAAAGGAATCGGCAGGAGGGATTCGAGCTTCATCTGAAGGGGGATTCCGGAGTGCGAGTCAAGCACAACGTCGATATTTCCGGCCAGGTCCCACAGAACCTGCCGGCAAGCCCCGCAAGGTGGTGTTACATCGGTTCCATCGGAAGTAATCGCAATTGCCTTGAATTTCTTCTTCCCCTCCGATATTGCCTTGAAGATCGCCGTTCGTTCAGCGCAAATCGTGAGCCCGTAACTGCTGTTTTCTACATTGCAACCGGTGAAGACAACGCCGTCCGAGGTCAAAAGAGCTGCACCAACGTGGAAGCCCGAATAGGGAGCATGGGCCCGACGCTTGGCGTTGCGCGAAGCCTGTATAAGCGTGCGATAGTTTTCTCGCATTCAGAAGGCAGGGATGCTGGTTTTTGGGTGTAAAAGATAGCCAAGAAATGCCCGAAATGCAATGAATCCGTAATCAGAAGCCGTCCCTGAGCGCGGTCCAGGGGGATATCCTCAGCGTACACACACATTTACGACATTGCTCCAACGAGTATTGACCGACTTGCTTCCGCGTGAACTTGATCAAGTCGTTGTTAACCTGATCTTTCAGCAAACCGGATCGTATGGCCCCGTATGAAGGGAGGAAATAGCAGGGGAGAAGTTCACCGGTAGATGTAATAACCGTTGAAACATTCGGGGCATTGCAGTGATTGCGGGGAAAAGGGGAAAGAGAATGAAATGCCTCAAAGTATTCAACGATATGAAGCAATTTCCTTGCGGATTCCGCGATAAATCCCGACTGGATCTCTTTCTTTCGCACCGCAATCATGCGTGTCATAAGATCCCGAAATTCTTTTGTTTCCACGGCTGACAGCAGAATCTCGCCGTTTGAGGCAACCGGTCCAACGTGATCTCGGTGGAATGTGTTTGAAAGCACATCGGCCGAGAGGAAAGAGATCCTGTCAGCTCCGATACGTTTTGCAAAATCAACCATGGCATCCAGTCGTCGAAAATTTCTTCGCTGGATAACGGTCCGGATCGAAAGCAACGGACGCGGTTGACCGGACGCTATTCTCTCTACACCCATGACAATTCGATCAAAGCATTCGAGCCCGCGTATCGCATTATGCGTCGTTGCATCAGGCCCGTCAATGGAGACAATGATCTCGTCGAAAAATCCGACCACGTCACGCGCCCTCTTCTCAAGTAAGAGTCCATTCGTCAGGAGGGACTGACGAACGCCGAGGTCCTCGAAAATCCGGCATATCTCAGGGAAATCTCTCCTTACAAGCGGCTCACCACCGGAATACACAATGTGTCGCAGACCAAGCTCCTCGAGTTGCCGAGCAAGGTCGCGGTACTCCTCAAGAGTAAGCTCCTGCGGCAAGGGATCGCGATATGAGCATGTCACACAACGCAGGTTGCATGCAGCGGTGACATAGAGGATCACGACGGGGAGAGCCTGCACTTCCGGGGAGAGCGTGCTTTTGAAAGCTGCGAGGTTCACATTGATGTCCTGCGCTGTTCCGGTTGTGGCTTTGTTAAGACCAGGAAGGGAATTGACGCCGAAGGCCTTCCGTGACGAAATCGGGTGATTGTCTGGCCGAGACGGAATCGAAATCCAAACGATGTGTTCTGGCGCGTGACAGTATACCGATCGTTAACCGTTTCACTCATTGAGGAGAGTAGAAACCCGCGTCCATAGGGTGGAAGCCGCACTGAATACTTCGAAACAAAGTCCGCCGAAAGTTGTGAAATCATAGCGTTGCCATCATCGCGACTAGCGAACTCTGGTGAATCTATCACATATAACGATCCACCATCGCGAAGAAGCTTATGCACATCTGAAACGGTTGCCTCGGGATGGGCAGCGTAGTGGAGGGAGGCGTTAAATACGACGATGTCAAAACTTTTCGCTGGAAAAGGAAGAAAATCGAATTCAGCGCGGATCAATGGGAACGGAATGGCGTCACCATAAAGCGCAATCGGAGCGCCAAGTCCATCACCGATATCAGTCGAAATGTCGACGGCGACCGGCTCGTGGCCTAAACGGGAAAGTTGGAGGGAAAGCCAGGCATTTCCGGCGCCGGCATCGAGTATGCGGAGCGGTTTCGCAGTGTATCGTCTTTGCAGGTCCTCTAACAACAGCCGGAATGAGCGCGTCCGAAGGCGCCACACGGATCGATTCGGGTCGGTCCGATCCGCTTCCGGAAGACGCTCATAGGCGTCACGATCACTGCATATCCAGGATTCACATTCCCTGATGACACGGTAGGCCTCAAGGAAGCGATCGATTAGAGGGCGTCTTTCAGGGAGGACAAAATCAGGAATCCCATTTGTCTTTCTGAACACAAGGGTATCGACGGAACAGCGCATTCCATCTTCCGTTTCAGCAAGCCCTCGCTGGCATCGGGGACATACGAATGCAACTTGTCTCATGAGTCCACGTCGGAAAAATACCAATAATGCTGCATCCGATGCCGGATCGCACGAAACCGCTCCGGAAAACGACGATCAGCAATGAATTTTGCTCTGCCCTGAATCCGGACGCTGGGAGAATCGTTGCCTGGGATACGCTCTCGAAAATCAGAATCCCAGAGCACAGGCCTGCCTCGCCTCAGGAGGAGGGCAACGTCCCGCGGCTCGCACGACAGGAGCTGTTCTATCGGCTCGGTGTGCTTCTGGGCAAGAAGAAACAAGTCCGCCGGCCCGCCTTCAATCAATTCTCCCGTTCCCGCAGGAAGGCCAAAGATTTCCCTTGGCGTTGTCGTCACCATTCTGAAAAGCGCATCCGACGGAAGGCCCGACCATTCATGCGCAAGCCGAAGCTCTTCAAAAAGAGTTGGAACACCAGTCAAAGAGGAATCAGTCCCGAGTGCGACCCTGGTTCGGGGAAGGTACTCATGAATGGGCGCGGTGGCGCCAAACAGAAACAGATTTGACGAAGGACACCAGACGACCGACGCTCCGCTGGTCGCGAGCAACTCTGCGTCACCGTTGGCGGCTGCCACGGAATGAACCGCCACAGTATCCCTGTCCAGACCGCCTAGGCCATACAGTTCGCGGATCTCACCCGCAGCGACGTTATCTGTTCCCTCTGCAACATGAATGATAAACGGCCGACCTGGCTTTCGTTTCTTGATGGAGCGCTCAATGTCTTCATCGAATTTCAATGAGTGAGCAATGCTGTACAATCGCAGCGTCCCTACCGGGAGTCCTCGTCGATAAAAAAACGGAACGATGCCGTGATGGATCACGAAGGTAACTCCGGAAAAAAGGTTCTTCCACGCCCCCCACCAAAGGCGAAGACGAACCGGGACCGATTCGACAGAACGGATAACATCGGCAGACCGCGCGTGGACATCCCGCCCCCATTCGTATGCATTCGCGTACGGTGGCGCGCCTAATCGCGGATACAGGTTAAACTCCAGATGATCATGGGAATTGATCAATCCCGGAAAAACGTAATACCCCCGCGCATCAATTTCTACTTCAACCGGCCGCTTCGCAAGTTGCCGGTCTATCCGTCCGATCCGGCCTCCATCGATACGGATATCTGCCTCCATCGCTGAAGATCCGGATACCAATATTCCGTTGCGGATGATCACCCGGTTCACGTCTTTTTCTCCAGAAGAAAAATGAGGCTAAGCGGGTGGCCTTTGGATCGCATGTAAAAATCCTCTTTCCCCATTGTGACATACAGGTGAAGTACGCTTTCGTCAATCGCCGGCTCTTCAACCCTGGCGATCGCGAGCCCCGAAGAGAGGAACGCGTTGAGGTAGTCCGCAATCTTGTAAGGGACATAGCTGACTGAGTACCACCGGGACTTTGCAGAGAACGTGCGCTTCCAGCCCGTGAGGGACGCGAAAGGATGAAAACAGGAAAGAAGGAGAGTACCCCCGGGGCGAACAACGCGGGAGAGTTCCCTGATCGTCGCGTCGAGGCTGGGACCATGATCCACTGCAAGCGTGCTCAGGAGAAAATCAAACGACCCTTCCCTAAAAGGAAGTCCGTCGAACGAGGCCTGAACAAGCAACGGCGCAGACCCTGTACTAAATTTCTTCTTTGCCTGCATGAGCATCTTTGGCGAAAAGTCGAATCCCACAAGGATCCGCGGGTTCCTGGCAAGAAGGTGAGATAAATAGCGCCCTGTGCCACACCCGGCGTCGAGGATGTTCAGACCTGTGATCGGGAGCGATTCGAGCATAGGGCGGATCACGCGCTCCTCCGAATACAGCAATGCATTACCGGTCGTGTTGTCGTACGACTCAGACCAAAGATCATATGCCGTCCTGGCATCGAGGGCGGTCGGCTGGGCCTTCCGCGCGGAAACAAGCCGCCTCAGTCTTGCGAGCAAAGCTACCTTTTGTCTCACAGTCCCTCAATCTCCGGTTGCCGGTATCGAAACGCACGTTGGAGGAGTCGCACTTCAAGTGGGAGCGTGTAGATGGATCCGTGGTAACGCCACGCGGACATGAATCGGAGAACACCGCGTCGGAACCGCGTGAGCCGAAGATCGGAAATCGTGGGAAAGTACCCGTGAAGGACCCGTTCAAAATTCCGGAATTCCCTGTGATGTCTCGGCTTCAACCAGGGAATGACCGGGGTCTTGCGGAGATCAAAGGTCTGCCATCGTGGGCTTGCCCATTCATCGAGCGTCTCTGGAAATGCGAAACCGTGGTTTTTTGCAACGTGGTAGAGCTCGGACTCTTCAAAAACCACGGGAGCATAGAGGTACAGGATGATCTCGGCAAGCGGATTCACGCGCTTGAGTTTGCGGATAAACGCGATGTTCCGCCTGAATTCTTCGTCGACATCGTCAGAGGGACTGCCGAACACGAACGAGAATTCCGGAATAATGTTAAACCGCCGTAGCCGCTCCGCGAGCTTCATGACCGTATCAGGAGTCTGCGTACCACCCTTGTTCATTCGCTCAAGCGTTACCGAAGAGGCCGATTCCGCTCCGAAGAAGATCATGGCACAGCCGCCCCGGTTCATTGCGTCAAGCGTTTCATCAGAGTATTCCAGAACGGTATCGGGTCGGCCCTCCGCCCACCATGAAATACCCCGACCGATCATCCCTTCCGAAAACGCCTTGGCTCTCGATTCGGAGGTGAAGAAATTCTCGTCGAAGAATTCGATTGCGTTCACTCCGTACCTGCGTTGGAGG
>JACQPU010000069.1 GCA_016207365.1 Ignavibacteriales bacterium
GAAATGAGATTTTTCGTTCGTCCAAACAAGATAGAGAGTCGAGCCCGGCAAGTATTCCCATCGGAATACGGCATTTGCGCGAAGTGATCTGAAATTGAAATCGGGATTCGCCGGATAGGTATAGGGCTCGAATGTGAATGTCCCGGGACGGGCAAGGGACCGGAAGTTGCTGTATTGACCGGCGGTCAGATAAGGCTGCAAATAAAGTTGAAAACTCGCCTTGGGTGAGAACGTCCAGTTTACCCGCATCTCGGCAGAGAGCGTTTTTCTGTCGAGGACTGCAAATACATATCGGGTATCATAGGTAGCTGTCGCGAGCGAATCCGGGAAAGCCGCCACATACTGAGTAACACTATGGTTTCGCGTGAATGATGGTCCGACGCTGAGGCTGAGCGCTGTCGAGGCCTTCCAGTACAGCGTTGTGCTGGCTGCATAGTCCCATCCCCCAGATTTTCCCCGGTCGGCAGAAAGCGTCAAAAATCCATAAAAATCCTCCCGCGTGTCGCTGTAGAAACTCAGAACCCCAAACCAGCTCGGAAGTGATTTCATCATCGGTCCACCCCGTGTTCTCCTGGGGTCAAACACTTCGGCACTGTATCCAAGATAGAGCGACCCACCCCAGTAACTCAAGAGCTCTCCCCCGGCATTCAGATAGTAAGTTTCTTCAATCTTCCGTCCTGCGAAATTAAACTCCCGTAACGCGGCAAAGGAAATCGACTTTGTACGGAAGACGGGACCAGGTTCAAACCAGAGGTAAGCAGAATAAAGATGCATGTTGATGACGTCGGTGTACGTATGATAACCGAGGTCGTTGGATTCGAACCCCGGACTGATTACACCCACAGCCCCGCTGAAACGCCAGTTTCCCTTGTCTTTGGCAAGCCAAACGCGCCCCGCCCAGCCCGCGAGAGTCGTCGCAGCGGAATCAACACTAACATGATCTGCATCAGGTTTCTGAAACCAGTGGCCCGGCGACTCCTGAAGCTCAAGCAGGTAGTCGCTGGATCCCTGGACAGAGGTTATTCCCGTCCATCCGGTTACAACCCATTCGGCGGCTGAATCAAGAAATGTCCAGCCGTCCACCGCAAGCGACATGGCCCGCCTGCTGAGGCTTCTGCGGAGACGGGGTTCCGAAAGATCCCGCTCAACGATTGTCCCGATGACTCCAACGGACTGCCGTGATTCATTGAACTGTTTTTTTCCACGGACCACGGCGTACAACGTGAGGGGCTCGATTTCCTCGGAAAATCGAGTGCCTGCTGAGTCCGCTTCACCATGCTCCCGGTCAGTGAGAGCAGTGAGAGCCGCCAGCGACCAACCATCCGCGGTTTTTCCGCTTACTTTGGCGGCACCGAGAATCGTTGTCCTGTCCGGAATGCTGCGAAAGCCTTCGTGTGTGACGGTGCCCTGGGGTGCGCGGCCGATCCTTCGGCTATAGAAAAAATCAGGATCTCCCCAGTTGAAGTCCAGAAAGGACGCGGCTCCCCCGCGCCCAAAGGAGAGGATATTCGATCCCTCGATAAAGAAAGGCCGCTTCTCCGCAAAGTATGTCTCGTACGCCGTGAGGTTCACAACCGCGGGGTCCACTTCGACCTGCGCGAAATCCGGATTCAGGGTGGCGTCAAGGGTGAAGTCGCCCGAGAGGCCGATCTTGGCGTCAGCACCGATATTGGCAGAGTAGTCTCTTCCAAACACAAAGGGGTCCGTCCTCCCCTGGTTGAAGGAGGCAACGGGGGGGCTCGGAAGAAACTTTCCCGTGGTCGCGATATACGGAAGTATCTCGATGCGCGGTGGCGGTGAAATTCCGCGCACGCCGTAGATGGTAACCCATCGCGACACCCTGATATCGTCATTGCGCGGGTGCAGGACAAGAAGCGACTCCTCGTTCTTTCTGTGAATCCTTCGTAGAACCTCAACTCCCCACGTATATTGATCCTGTCGCTGGAAACGCAACTGTGAGTAGGGGATTCTGAACTCGGCCGTCCACCCAAGCTCATCAATTGAAACGGCAACCTCCCACACAGGGTCGTAGGAATTATCGGTTTTGTTATCATCATAAATGATCCCGTCGCCGATCGCTCCGCTCGGGTTTGCACTGAAGTAATAAGCAGTGTTCCGATCGAGCTTGGGATCGATTCCTATCGTGACGTAATCAGATTCGAAATCCTGGTCACGCCGGACGAGCCTCCGATAAATGGAATCCGGCGAGGTGTCGTACAGACGCACAGCGACGTACAAGGCGCCGTCGTCGTAGGCAAACCATGCTTCCGTTTTTTCGCTCGCGGGCTCACCTTCGCTCGGTTGCCGCTGGATGAATCCCGTAATGCCGGCCCTTTGCCATTCCGACTCATTTAAAACGCCATCGATCGAAATCGCAGAGCCGACACGGAGAGCTTCCACCGTACGGACTTGTGCGTTGAGGAGGAGGGGGGAGAGGAGTACGGCTAAGGAGAGGAGAGCCGCAAGGTCCCCCATGGGTTGAACCCGGCGGCGGTTCCTGGTGATCATAACATAATCACATGTTCGCAGAAATATGCACGTTGGGACATGAAAAAGCAAGAAATTTCTAAGGAATTGCCGTATCCCTTCCTTGCCTTGCACCCGTTTTTTCCCTATTTTGCCCCCGCTTCGAACCTGCGAGCCCAACCCTGTTCCCAGACATCCACATGCGCATCCGCGTCGAGAACGTTAGCTTCGCCTACCCCTTGCATCCCGTCTTGAGTCAGGTCTCGTTCAGTGTCGCCGACGCGGAAATTCTGAGTATTCTTGGTCCCAACGGGAGCGGCAAGAGCACGCTCCTCCGTCTGATCGCCCGTATTCTTCTTCCGGCAGAGGGGATGATTCTCCTGAATGAGCAACCTCTGAACTCCTACAAGAGAAGGGACCTGGCAAGGCAAATCGCTTATGTACCTCAGGAGGTTCCCTGGCTGTTTCCGTTTACGGTGATGGAAGTCGTGCTGATGGGTCGGTCACCGTATCTGGGTCGCTTGGGATTTGAGAACGAACGGGACCTGGCAGTGTGCAGGAACGCAATGGAATTAACGGATATTAC
>JACQPU010000070.1 GCA_016207365.1 Ignavibacteriales bacterium
GGAAGCGGAGAAAACATCCTTTATCGTATCCATGGAAGAACGTATCTCTCCGAGACCGTAAGTGTAGAAGGGTTTGCCCTGGCTCTAAAGGATGCCGGAGAACCAATGGACAACGGTCTGTTCAGCGGCTACCTCCTTGCGGAGGCTCCTTCCTGGAAGGCAATAGTCGGAGGCCTTCATATCGAGACCGGGCAACAGATTCTGCTGGGCCGAAGGAACCCAGTGGTATCGGTGCCACACGAACCGGTCCGACGCGCGGCGCATTCTGCAATCTTCGGATACCGGTCATCCGATGAGATCGGGCTTTTGGGCGGTGCCGCCCTGGAAGTCCGGCTGTTCAAAACCGTTACGCTGGCGACCTTCTATTCCAATAAGGCCGTGCATGGAACAGTTTCGGACGATGGCCAATTCTCGCCTGTTTCGGGAGCAGGTTTGTTCCGGACCGCGACTGAGTTGGCCAAACGCAACAGGTCGCGGGAGCGTGTTCTTGGTACAGTGGTCTCTCTGGGCTCAGAACGCTGGCTTGTTTCGGCGGCTGCGTATCATACGCGGTATTTGCACAGAGTGTTACCGAAGGGCAGGGATTCTGATGAAGGAACACGCGAGTTTGCCGGTGTTTCACTCAGCGGATGGCTTGCTTTGACCAACGCCACGATGTCGGCGGAATTTGCTTGCCAGAAAAACCGGGCGACGGGTTTCTCCGCCGGAATCGTGATCGAGCCTGCCGACGTTTGTTGTGTGGGGGTTTCCGGTACAATGTTCTCCTCAGGTTATGATAGAATGCTCGCGGGCAGGAGAACACCCGAACAAGAGGTTGGTTTGCATGGAACGGCGGAACTTCGCCCCGCGAAGAACTGGAAACTTCAGGGAGAATCGTCGTTCACTGAGTACGCTGATCGGTGGCCGGGGGAAGTCGTACGTCGTTCACATGTGGAGTCATCCATTGCGCTTTCGCGCCGGACACAAGTGACACTCAGATGTTCAGTCAGGGAGAGCCCAGGCAAGGCTCAAACCATGACTGCGGATGGTCTGGTGCGGCTTATCCAAAGTTCGCAGAAGCGGCGTCACATCGTGATGAGCTTTGTTACGGGGAAAGGAGGCCCACTCCAGTGGACTGCAAGGATCGACTATGTGGTTTTTCGCTACCCGTCAGGATCACGAACGTCAGGCCTGGGCATATCACAACATTGCAGATGGATCGCGTCTCCAGGTTTGTCGGTCGAGGGAAAGATCACGCTCTTTGGAACCGATTCGTACGAGGAGCGATTCTTTTCGTTTGAACCGGAAGTTCCTGGCACGTTTTCGAGCCGGCAGGTTTTTGGCCGCGGTAGCCGTTCGGCTTTGCTTGTGCGCTTCCGTCCTTTCACTGTGCTTGAATTATCCTGTTCGTATGCAGTCGAAATTAAGGACGGAGCAAGAGTTCTGGGATCGGGAATGGATGAGATTTCCGGCGATATGCACGGTGTCGTCACGATTCAGATTGATGCGAGATTGTAATTCGGGTTGTTTCATTGCAGAAAGGGCCCAATTTTCGTACCTTATACTGTTATGACTCGAAGGAATACAACGGTTGTTGTTGCCATGAGCGGCGGTGTGGACTCATCCGTTTCTGCTGCGCTGCTTCTTGAGCAGAGCTACTCCGTCATTGGCGTCACAATGAAAACCTATGAATTTGATGACGTCGGCGGGAATATTGCCAATGAAACGAGCTGCTGCGGATTGGGGGCGGTGAATGATGCGCGAGCAGTTGCCGCCGAGTTGGGTATTCCCCATTATGTCGTTGATTTCCGCTCCGCATTCGAGCGCGCGGTGATCAAGAATTTTGTCGATGAATATCTGGAAGGCCGGACTCCCAATCCCTGCATTAACTGCAACAGGGAAATTAAGTGGGGCGAGCTTTTGAGGAAGGCTGATGCGCTGGGAGCCGACTTCATTGCCACAGGCCACTACGCCAGGCTTCATCGGGATGCGGCGAGCGGACGATATATCCTCAGCCGCGGACGCTATGCGCAAAAGGACCAGTCATATGCCCTTTGGTCGTTGCCACAAGAAGCTCTCGCGAGAACACTTTTTCCTTTGGGAGGGCTGTCCAAGCCGGAAGTGCGCGAGCGCGCGGCGCGGTTGGGCCTAAGGACTGCGGCCAAACAGGAGAGCTTCGAAATCTGTTTCGTTCCGGATAATCGGTACGACCGCTTTCTCAGAGAACGCGTGGCGGGGCTTGAAACCCGGCTTGCGGGTGGGGAGGTTGTCCTCGAGGGACAAGTTGTTGGCAGTCACGCAGGCTATCCGTTCTATACGATCGGCCAGAGACGCGGTATTGGAGCGTATGGAAGGAGGATGTACGTCACGGGAATCGATCGCTCATTGAACCGCATCACTATTGGTGCGGACAAGGATCTTTATCACTCCGCGCTGAGAGCAACGCGGGTCAATTGGAGCGGTTTGCCGCCTACGAAGTCTGCGATCCGTGTCGAGGCGAAGGTGCGATATAAGGACGATGCCACGGCGGCCACTGTCACACCAACGGACGACCACGAGGTCGTTGTGCGTTTTGACAAACCGAAGCGAGCTATCACGCCCGGTCAATCAGTTGTATGGTATTCCGGTGACATGCTCCTGGGTGGGGGCGTCATCGAATCGACTTTGGACTAAGCCAAAGGGGCATTCCGCGCCAAAAGCTCAATCTTTGCGAAAGATTGAGCTTTTTTTGTATGACCGCGGGGGAAACTTTTTCCGACCAGAGCCGTTTTTATGGCAGAAATACTGTGAAATACGTTGAGTCCGATGATCGTTCGCTTGTCCTGGCGTTCAAGGATGGCGATGAACGGGCCTTTGAAGAAATCGTCCGGCGATATCAACGCCAGGTTGCGAACGTCATTTACCTGACGTCGGGGAATCGCCAGGATGTCGAGGATCTTGCACAGGAGGTCTTCATCCGGGTCCACAAGGCTCTGGGTAAAGTGACAGTGGAACATTCGCTTTTCTCCTGGATCTACCGGATCACGGTCAACGTGACGATCGATGAGATGCGCCGGCGGAAAATCCGAAAGCTCAGCTATCTGGACTTCCTTGCGGAACCGGGTGACAGAGAGCCGTCATTCCGCGATACCGTGACGCCGGACGATCGAATCATTCACGACGAACAGCGTGATCAGGTGCGGCAGGCGCTGCGGAAGTTGTCCGGTACATCGAGGATGGTTTTGCTCCTCCGCGAGTATGAAGGACTCTCGTACAAGGAAATCGGTGACGTGCTGCATATAACGGAGCAAGCAGTGAAATCAAGAATATTCCGGGCAAGAGAGGAGCTCAAGGAGCTTTTGAAAGATTATTTCAAGGAGCGGCTATGAACCATCGTGAGATTCGGATGATGATCTCCGCCCTGGTCGATCGAGAGCTTGACCGAGACGGGGAGGCTCTCGTTCGAAAGCACCTCGCTTCGTGTGATGCTTGTGCGGCCTATGAGAGCGAAGTCCGTACCCTTTCGGCCGAAATCCGGGCGATCCCCCCTTTTAAGCTCTCGGAGACTTTTCCTTCTTCCGTACTGCGGGCCGTACGGAACGAAGAAGCCGAGACTAATCTCTGGATCCCTGTGGAATCGTTCGCGCGGAGATTTGTGGTTGGCCTTGCGGCGGCCGTTATACTGTTTGTTGGCCTTGCAATGACTACCCAGCCGGAGGAGCCGGTAGTCGTCGAGCCTTACCTCGTCGGAGAGCAGGCTGACTCCTCGGCAACACGCGCGCTTCTGGGGACAGAAGCCCTTTCAAAAAGCGACCTGCTTCTGGCGGTCGTATCACGCGAATAACAGGACCAATCGATGATATCACCAAAAACACGCACACTGGCCTTCATTCTCGCCAGTTTTCTCCTCGGCGGCATTGCCGGAGGATTTATCGGGAGGACCTACTTCGCACCGCATGGTCCCGGCAGATCATCCCGGACTGACGTCATGAAAGAGTTCACGCAAAAACTGCAGCTCAGCCCGGATCAAGCCGTGGCTGTGGATTCAATTCTTGAGGCACATCGATCCAAGTTTGGGGCTATCCGGAAAAGCTATTCCGAGGCGGCAAGAACGCAACGAGATTCCCTCAGGCAGGAAATCAGAAAAATCCTGAGCGGAGAACAGCATGCGTTGTTCGACCGCTATGTGAAGGAAATGGATGAGCGTGAATCCCGCTTTCGCAAGCCAAATCCTTAATCAGGAGTGTCAATGAAACGAAAAGTAATCGTTATGAGTGTCGGTATTCTTCTTGTCCTCACAGGTGGCTACTAC
>JACQPU010000061.1 GCA_016207365.1 Ignavibacteriales bacterium
TCCCTGCTCTGCACTGCCGCAAGTTCTGGCTTTCCGGCGGGGACGACACTGAGAACAACGCGCGCATTGTCTGGAAGAAATGACTGCATCATTGCGCGTACATCCAATGGCTGAACGGCCTGGTATCTCGAAAGATCTTCATTGAAATAATCCGGATTTCCGGTACGGACGTAATAGTTATTCAATTGATCCGCCTTTCCGGCCGAGGTTTCCAAACCGCCCAGAAATCCTGCCTCGAACTGATTTACTGCACGTTGAAGCTCCCGCGCGGCGGGACCCTCAAGCTTAAGCCGGTTGATTTCCTCCTGAACAACCACTTCGAGTTCTGCAAGCGTGTGTCCTTCGCGGGCCGTAGCAACAATCACAAACGACGATGACAACGCCGCAGAGAATTGAAATGCCGAGACATCCTGGGCTATCTGCATCTCATAAACAAGACGCTTATACAGGCGCGAGTTTTTTCCTCCTGCAAGAACATTGGCCGCAATGTCCATTTCCGCGTCCCCCGGCCGATAGAGAGCAGGTGTCAGCCATGCCATATAGAGGCGCGGAAGCTGAACACGGTCTTCCAGCAGGAGCCGTTTCTCCGCCGGCAGGAATGCAGCGGGAGGGTCAATCGGTTCCACAGGCGCACCGATCGGAATTTCGCCGAACCATTTCGCTACGAGAGAGGCGGTCTCCTTTGCGTCAATGTCCCCGGCGATGACAAGGCTGGCATTGTTCGAGACATAATACTTCCGGAAAAACTCCGCAACGTCCTCGTAGCTAGCGGCCGAGAGGTCCTCCATGGATCCGATTGTCGGCCAGGAATATGGATGACTGTCTGGATAAAGGGCCTTTGCCATCGTTATCCACACCATTCCATACGGCTGATTTTCGTATCGCTGACGACGTTCGTTCTTCACAACGTCCCTCTGGCCGTCAACTTTCGCGGGAGACATGGCATCCAGGAGATATCCCATCCTATCCGATTCGAGAAACAGCGCAAGCTCAAGGGCATTGCTCGGCAGGGTTTCATAGTAATTCGTTCGATCCGTGTTCGTGGAACCGTTGTTGTCTCCGCCTGCCGCTTCCAGCCAGACATCAAACATCCCCTCCGGTACATTCTTCGATCCCTCAAACATGATATGCTCGAAGAGGTGCGCAAAACCGGTTCTTCCGGGCTTCTCATGTCCTGATCCGACATGGTACCACATATTGACAGCCACGCGGGGAATGGTATGGTCTTCATGCAGAATTACAGTCAGTCCATTGCTCAATTTGAGCATCTCATATGGAACCGTCAGCGCCTCGTTCTGTCCCGATACAATGGACCAGGGAAGAATAACAAGCAACCACATTCGGTTCATACTCTCTCCTCCAATAATCCAAATGATAATCGCTCCAGCTTACGTAATAGTTGATGAAAAGTAAAGATTTTGGTGTTGACATCTCCCTTCATTTTTAGACTCATTGGAAGAAGAAATGTCCCTGCGGTTTAGATCACGTTTTCTGTTGTTTCTTTTTCGCGGCGGGAAACAGAACGTTGTTGAGAATCAGGCGATAGCCCGGTGAGTTTTTGTGGAGATTCAGATCTGTCGGCGGGTCGCCCACTGCATGCTGGTAGTCCTCCGGATCATGCCCTCCGTACCATGTGAACGTCCCGCGGCCGAAATTGCCATGAAGATACTTCACCTCTTCCGTGCCTTCACGCTCAGCGAGGATGACGACGGTGCGCTTAACCAGACTTTTGCGGAATGCCGTGGTCTGCCCCATGAACCCGCGGACAATGTTCACATGATTTTGGGTAAGCATGGTCGGAACGGGATCGTACTTCGCTGAAAACTCAAACAACGTGAAGTAATCGGTATTCGGATCTCGCAGGGGAGGCGGGTCACTCGAAGGAATATCTATATCGGAATACTCATACCGCAGGGGATTCATGTCCAGCGTAAATCCCTCAAACGCCAGCGTCCTGCCAAAATCAAGAGCCTGCTGGGCGTTCCTGTCGGGCGGATCCCCATCGAACATCGTGTCGCAGATATCGATACCTTCTGCTGCCAGCGCGACATCATAGCTGTCAGTTGCCGAGCACATCGCGAACATGAAACCGCCCTGGCCAATGTATTCCCTGATAGCGCGCGCGACGGCTTTCTTCGCTTCCGAAACCTTCCTGAAACCAAGTCGTTGTGCTTCGCGTTCATATAGAAACTGCTGAGAAATGTACCATTGGGCATTGCGGTAGTTCGCATAGAATTTCCCGTACTGTCCGGTAAAATCTTCATGGTGGAGATGGAGCCAGTCGTATTCGTTAACCTTCCCCGAAAGCACTTCTTCGTCCCATACTTTGGTATAGGGAATCTCGGCATATTCGAGGGCAAGCGTCACCGCGTCGTCCCAAGGCTTAAATTGAGGGGGAACATAGACGGCAATCTTCGGGGCCTTTTCGAGCCGGACGACATCCATGTTGTTGTCCTCGCGCTGGACATCGGCATATACTCTCATAGCGGCAGATGCATCTATAGACTCGAATGCAACACCCCGCACCCTGCACTCTCTTGCAAGCACGTCGCTGTAGTCCATCATGAACGAGCCCCCGCGGTAATTAAGCAGCCAGTCCACGGTTCCCCCATGCTCGAGAAGCCAGAATGCTACGCCATAGGATTTCAGATGATCGGTCTGGGCGCCGTCCATCGGAATCAACAGCTTGGATTGGGCCCATCCGCCTGCAGTCGTGGCGAGCATAAGAATTCCGGCGAGCACTATTCTCCAAATCACAGAGCGTCTCCTCTCAGCAACCGTATTCGCCTCCTCGCTTCTTCTGCATAGATCGAACCCGGGAACCGGCTTAAGAGTTCTTCGTATGCCTCAAGAGCCCGTGCAGGCACATGAAGCCTCATTTCATAAACCTCTCCCGCCTTCATAAGCGCCCTGTCCCGCAGGATGCTTGATTTCATATCCCGGGCTATCTTCTGAAAGGTTTCCAGAGCTTCGTTGTAACGGCGAAGCTGGATAAGCAACTCACCAATCCTGAATGTGGCATCATCCACAAGGAGCGCAAGCGAAAATTGGTGAACCACCGCCCTGAATGCCTCCAGCGCCTCCGGGTATTTTTTTTGGCGAAGGAGCAAGTCAGTAGCCGCATACACCTTCAGTGCGTCAGGACTGAGGGTGCGGTTCTCTTCAATAAAATACCTTAGGTTCAACGCATCATTGGCAAGATCAGTACCCGGCTTTGCCGAAAGCCGGTCGAGGACGGCCAGTGCAGAGTCAAACTCCGCCGTGAAGTAGTCAAGTTCCGCAAGCCGGAACAAAGCCTGGTCGCGGACAAACGAATTTCGCGAGAGAACGAGAATTCCGTACACTTCCCTTGCTCTCTTCAGGTCATTCCTGGCTACCAGAACATCGGCAGCTTCAATGTGACTCTCGAGGGCAATCTGAGATCCCGGCGCCGTCTTCGTCGCTTGTTCAAATGCCATAAGGGCGGCATCAAGATCACGGAATCTGTCCCTCTGCAAAACACCGATGCGAAAGTATGCCTGGGCGGCTTGGAGGGTCCCGGGATACTGCTGTACGACGGAAACGTACAACGACAACGCCGTTCCAGACGAGAATGAGCTCTCGGGAATCACTTTCTCTGTCTCTCCTCGCTGGGCTACGGTTGTATCCTGATCAATGGTAAGTTCCTCGACCGCCCGGGCGTAGCCGAGCCGGACAAGCGGAACAAGCTCGCGCGCAGGGCCCGTGTTCAGCACTTCCTGACAGGCAGAAGCCGCTGCCCGGTACTCTCGGTCATCCAGCGCACGTTGGGCAAACTTGAACAACTCCGCGCCTCGCGCCCCTGCTGTCCGGTCGATTCTCTTATATTGCTCCAACGCCCCGACATAATCCTTTCCCTCCATCAGGATCCATGCATAAAGTTGCCTGAGGGGATTCAGATCCGCGTGGCGCTCCAGCGCTTTACGCGCCACATCGCGGGCAGAAGTTAGTGCCTCGGGGTGTGCAATGAACACCGAGATGCGCGACTGAATATCGGACAATTGCTTCGGTTGAAGGACCAAGAGCTGAATAAATTCCTCCATTGCCCGGTCGTACTGCTGGAAAGCACCGTAAAGATTGGCCAACTCACTGAGAAAAAGGTATGGATCACCGGTCGCTTTCCTGGCTTGGAGGAACAATTCAATCGCTCGATCATAAAGACGGAACTCCATCATTTGTCCCGCAATGAGCCGATAAAGGCTTGGATTCTTCGGATCCTCACGTATGACCCACTGCCAGAGGGAATCGGCTTTCTGTTCCCTGCCCATTTGATAATACACGCCACCGAGCGTCGCAAGCAGTTGCGGGTTATTCTTCTGAATCGTTAGCCGGTATTCGATCAGACCAACGGCTTTCTCATACTCTTTAAGTTGAACGTATCCTCTGCGAAGGGCGTCGTAGTAAACGTAATTCTGGGGATCGGAAAGAAGGAGGGATTCATAAATTGCCACTGCGCGCTCCCAGTCACCAGCACTCTCGAAACTCTGGGCCAGCCGCAGTTTGATCATTGCTTCGGGATCCTGCGCCCCGGCCGGGATCACGAAAACAGCAAGGGCGAAGCAGCACGCCAGAGATGAATTCAGGGCTTTCATGTTTCTAGCAACACTTGATTCGGTTCAAGGGTTCGTTTCCAGTTCCATCCTCATGCGAAACACCTTCATCGCCGCTTCTGCCTTGTCAGTCTCTCCCATTTGACCATAGATTTGTGCAATCGATTGATAGGCCGCAAGCATTTTCGGATTCATTTTCACGAGAGCCTCCAATCGCCGTATCGCTTCGCGCGGATGATTCTGCCGCAGAGGTACTTGCGTCAGTGCGAAATAAGCAGACCAGTATTCCGGGTTCAAGGCAAGCGCCGTGCGGAATTCCCGCTCGGCTTCTTCGAGCTTTCCGGCCATCATTAGCGCCCATCCAAAGTGATGGTGAGCGCGCGAGGAAAGAGAATCGAGCTGCACTGCGCGTTCCACCAGCGGTCCGCCCTGCTGCAAGTCTCCACGCGAGAGATGCAGCCATCCGGTTGCCGTCAACCACGCAACGACACCGGTTGTGAAATGCATACGGTCAGGCTCGAACGCGAACACTTCCATGATTTCCGGCGTGGCTTCGTTCGTTTGAAAAATCGGATTGACATTCACCGCTTCAAACCAGTTGCGAAGCACCGCAAGATGTGTCACACCACGCTCCACAAGAAACTGCTTGGTTGCCGGGAGGTTTCCAATGCGCGCAATCATTTCCGGTGAGATCAATCCAACCATATCCACGATCTTCCGTCCGGAATAGAATGCCAGTGCCCCCACATCGTGCGTGGCAACAACGGCTGAATCGGGAAGATTCTCGCGAATCCAGAATGCTGTTTTGACCTGGCGATCTGAAACGTACGTGCAATGATCCTTATAGCTCTCCCGCGCATTCCACGTTTCAAGTCCGAAATACAGACCCAGTACCGCGAGAATGCCTGCCCCCACCAGTCTGGCTCTTGCCACTGACAAAACATTTGGAAGTCGTTCTGCCGCCGTCGCAAGTATCCATTCCATTCCTGCAAGTCCGATAAGGAGATAGAATGGAATGACAGGCATGAGGTATCTTCCATTTTGATACAGATAGGGAAGCTTGTACCAGTATGCAAGGAAAAGGCCGCTGGAGAACAGCAATGGAATCAGGCCCATTGAATGCTGCCTTCTCGATAATTGTAGGCCAGTTTGCAGAATCCCTGCCGCTGCGAGGATCGCGACAATGACCATATGCCGGTCAGTCAGATACCGGAAAACCTCCGCGGGAAAATTCGTCCCCGTACCGCTATAATATGCCAGCTTTGCGGCGTACGTGTTTGGGAGAAGAGTTCCTGAGAGGGCAAGATTGAAGCCAGCGTATCCCAGTGCAATCACTCCAGCGATTCCGATGCTTTTGGTCAGCCAGTTTGATTTCGCTGCAAGTTCTTTTTGCTCATGGGAATCCTTTATCACAAAGGAGTACACGAACTCTGCCGCAAGTGCGCCAAACAAGATCACGGCTTCCGGTCGGGTCCAGAGCAAACAGCCCGCGGCAATGCCCAGACCAATTCCGTTACGGCTCGCGTAGTAGTGCACAACAGCCAGGGAAAGCGTTATGAACAATGTCGTTTCCATTCCGGAAAGCGCAATCCAGTGCAAGCGCGGTTCCAGGGCAAATAAGAGCGTACCTCCAAGCGCGTACAAGATCCTTCCCGGAAAGATCCTTTCGGCAAGTTTAAAGAAATAGGCAACAGCGACAAGATAGAACAAAGCGCCAAGGACATAGCTCAAGAGTATTTCGTGGTTCGTCACAAGAAAGCCCGCGGTCAGCATAAGCGTATAGAGCGGTGCTGTCGAACCGGAAGTTGGCATCTCGTCCTTGTAATACGAAAAGCTTCCGTGGTCGGCAAGATTCCGGGCAAATTGCAGATGAATCCAAGGATCATCCAGAGGAAATCCGAATCCGCCATTCGCGAAGTAAGCAAACGACCCCATGGCCACCGAAAACGCCGCGCAGAGAAGCATGGTCACGGCA
>JACQPU010000073.1 GCA_016207365.1 Ignavibacteriales bacterium
ACCGTGAAGCTATTGCCGCGGGAAGATCTGCGTATGTTCCCATCCACCTCTCGGAAATTCCCGGCCTTTTTTCCCGCGGGATCATCCCGCTCGATGTTGCCTTCATTCACGTGTCCCCGCCGGATGAGCACGGATTCATGAGTTTCGGTGTCGAATGTGCGGCATCGAAGGCCGCCGCAGAAAGCGCAAAAATTGTTGTTGCTCAGGTGAACGAGCGTATGCCGCGCACCCTCGGCGATGTCTTCATTCATGTCTCGCATGTGCACAAGATCGTTGAATGCTCCGAGCCGCTCATGACGCTGAAGGGCGGGGAATCCACTGAAGTCGAGCAAAAAATCGCGGCCCATATCGCCAATCTTATTCAGGATGGCGACACCCTGCAGCTTGGCATTGGCGGTATTCCGGATGCGGTACTTACTCAGCTTGAATCGAAGCGCCACCTGGGAATCCACACCGAGATGGTTTCCGATGGCGTCATCAGGGCCCTCGAAAACGGCGTTATCACGAACCGGAAGAAAACGCTTCATCCCGGCAAGATCATTGCCACATTTGTGCTTGGATCTGAAGATCTGTACCGCTATGTAGACAACAATCCGATCTTCGAGCTGCATCCCTGCGACTATACGAACAATCCATTTATCGTCGCTCAGAACGAAAACATGGTGGCAATCAATTCGGCAATAGAAGTCGACATTACCGGGCAGGTCTGCGCTGACTCGATCGGTTCAAAAATCTACAGCGGATTTGTCGGTCAGGTGGACTTCATCCGCGGTGCGGCCTATTCGAAAGGCGGCAAGCCCATCATTGCGCTTCCGTCGTCCACCAAAAACAATACGATTTCCCGAATTGTACCCCAGCTCAAGCCCGGCGCCGGTGTCGTAACAACCCGGGCCGATGTCCATTACGTTGTGACGGAATTCGGGGTCGCCTCGTTGCATGGAAAGAACCTCGTAGAACGGGCTCAAGCGCTTATTGCCATTGCTCACCCCGCTTTTCGTGACGAACTGTTCGATTACGTCAATAAAACGAATAAATCTTCGAAAACCAGGGAACTCTCAGTTGAAAGGTAGCCCATGAATCCTGCCTGGGAATCCATCCGCATCAGCGTCTGCCGTCGGTGCATCGACGGAGACAACAGTGGGGTTTGCAGATTACCTGAAGAGGAGTTTTGTCCGCTCGAAGAATATTTTCCTGCAGTCATGGATGTGATTATGGCAGCGCGGGGCCGACCGGTTGAAGCACAGGTGAAAGCCCTTCGCTCACGCATTTGCGCAAAGTGCTCGATCGGTTCAATCGAATCCTGCCGCATGAGAGACACACTCGAATGCGCCCTGGAACGTTACATGCCGCTGATCATCGAAAAAGTCGGATCCATGAACGTCGGATGGGCAAGAATGTAGGGGATGGTCAAATTGTCGATTTTCGATTGTCGATTGGCGATCATCCACTATTTACTGTTCACTGTTTAACTGTTCACCAAGAACCATCCTGTGCTGCAATGTCCGACGCGAAAACCATCATGCAACGTTCCGTTCGCCGCGTAGAGGAGGACCTCGAGCGGATTGGAACGATCGTTCGAACGGTTGAACGAGAACTCGCGGGCATTCAAAGCGCTTCGAACCCCCTTGACCTGATCGGTACTATGAAAGAGCAGTTAAGCGAGGTTCACATGCGACTTGAAGGCTTGTATGCCTTTGTCCAAGCCTGCGAGCGGCGCGCGTTCAGTTCCGCCAAACCCGAAGACATCGATCTGTGGCTGTGATTGCCGGCCATGTTCGGCATGGAGTTTAAACAGATTCCTGCATCCATGAATACGCCGCGCCACGTGTACGGACCGGTCCCCTCCCGCCGACTCGGCCGCTCCCTCGGAGTGGACATTATCCCGCATAAACTCTGTACCCTCGACTGTCTTTTCTGCGAACTCGGCCCGACGGACAAACGAGGCCTGCGGCGAAGGGAATATGTGTCGCCGTTCACCATCACCACTGAGATCCGGGAAGTCCTGGAAAAGGACACCGTGGATGTCATCAGCTTTTCCGGATCGGGCGAACCCACGCTGAATTCGTCCCTTGGGATCATGATCCACGCCGTCAAGGCCATGACCGACATTCCGATTGCCGTTCTCACGAACGGTACGCTCCTGTTTCTGGAAGAGGTCAGAGCCGATTTGATGGCCGCTGATATTGTATTGCCGTCGCTCCACGCGGCCCGCATTCAGGCGTTCGAATCCGTCACCCGCCCGCATCCCCTCCTCAGACTCAACACCATCATTGACGGCCTGAAGCAATTTCGTAAACAGTATCGCGGAAATCTCTGGCTGGAGGTGGTGCTCCTTCGCGGGATCAACGATTCAGATGAGGAGATTCTTGCTTTAAAGGAAGCAATTGTCCAAATTGCACCCGATCGGATCCAGCTTAACACGGTTGTCCGGCCACCGTCATCACCACACGCCCTGCCTGTTCCCTGGGAGAGGCTCACGCAGATCAAGAGCTTCTTCGGCGAACATTGTGAAATCGTTGTGCCGCGCGAACCGGCTTCCGGTGGCGGCAATGGGCCTGATGCCAAAGCGTTAGTGGCAACACTCCGGCGCCGGCCCCTGAGCGTTTCCGAGATCGCCGGACTCCTGGGCAAAAGCGAATTGTCCATTACCCAGTGGCTCGACGAACTCGTGCGATCGAGGACGATTCAATCGTTTGTCTATCAGGACAAGAGGTTCTACAAACCTCAGGATGAGGCCTGACGAACTATGGAAGACGCTCTCCTTATCAACCGCCTCCAATTTGCCTTCACCATCATGTTCCACTATCTCTTCCCCCAGCTGACCATGGGCTTGGCACTGCTTATCGTGCTGATGAAGGGAGCGTTCTTGAAGACCGGGAACGAGCAATATAACGCAGCGGCACGCTTCTGGGGAAAGATTTTTGCCGTTAATTTTGCCCTTGGCGTTGTGACTGGCATCCCGATGGAGTTCCAGTTCGGAACCAACTGGGCAAGATTCTCCACCTTTGCCGGCGGTGTGATTGGGCAAACGCTGGCCATGGAAGGAATGTTTGCTTTCTTTTTGGAATCAAGTTTTCTGGGCTTGTTTCTGTTCGGAGAGAAGCTTCTCGGCCCCAAGGGTCACTTTGCTGCAGCGTTTGCTGTGTTCGCAGGATCGTGGATTTCCGGATATTTCATTGTGGCAACAAATGCATGGATGCAGAATCCCATCGCCTACACCGTGGCGGCGGACGGATCCGTTCATTTGAATGATTTCTGGGGACTGCTCTTAAACCCCTGGCTCCTCTGGCAGTACACACACACGATGATCGGCTCCGTCATTACCGCGGCCTTCGTGGTCTGCGCGGTTGGCGCGTATTATATGCTTTCCGGAAAACATACGGATCAAGGTGTTGTGTTTCTACGTTTCGGTGTACCGGCCGGCCTTATTGCCACAATCCTCGTTGCATTTCCCACAGGTGACGCGCACGCGCGCATGGTTGCCGAAAAGCAGCCCGTAACATTTGCTGCAATGGAGGGCCTCTTTGAAACGAAGGAGGGCGCGGAACTTGTGTTCATCGGACAACCCGACATGGAAAAGCTCACCATAGACAATCCGCTCCATATCCCGAAGCTCCTGAGCTTCCTCACGCACTATCGCTGGGAGGCCGAAATTCACGGACTGACCGAATTCGATCGCTCTCTCTGGCCGACGAACATTCCGCTTTTATATTACAGCTATCATGTCATGGTCGGTCTTGGAACAATCTTTATCGCGATCATGATTGCCTCGTTTATTCTTCTGAAACGGAATTTGCTCCAATCGACACGCTGGCTCCTCTGGGTTCTTATGCTCGCGTTTCCGTTTCCGTACATCGCAAACACGGCCGGGTGGATGACCGCGGAACTCGGAAGACAGCCCTGGCTCGTGTACGGACTGATGCGGACGGTCGACGGAACCTCGACGACCGTTTCCGCCGGCAACAGCCTGTTTACGCTTCTCGGCTTCGCAGGCATGTATTTTGTCCTCGGAACGTTGTTCATCCTACTCATGCTCAGAAGAATCAATACCGGTCCCGCGAGCGGATAGTTGGTTATTAGTTATTTGGTTATTGGTTATTGTTGATGGCGAACGGTAACCATTCACTGTTCACTATTCACTGTCTACAGTCTCTTTCTCTTTACCCTTCACTAACAATGGAAACCACCTGGTTCGCGCTCGTTGCCTTTATGCTGGCAATGTATGTCATTCTCGACGGCTTTGATCTGGGTACGGGGATCATCCATTTTCTTGCCGCGAGGAACGCGGATGAGCGGCGGATTCTTCTGCGTGCCATTGGCCCGGTTTGGGACGGTAACGAAGTCTGGCTGCTTGCCGCGGCCGGCACGCTATACTTCGCCTTTCCTCTCCTCTATGCCTCAAGCTTCAGCGGTTTTTACCTCCCGCTTATGATCGTCCTTTGGCTGCTTATGCTCCGCGGCCTGGGCATCGAGTTCCAGCATCAAGTCCACAATCCGCTGTGGAAATCCTTCTGGCATGTCGTGTTTTCGTTTGCAAGTATTCTTCTGACAATCTTCTTTGGCGCAGCACTGGGCAATGTCGTGCGGGGAGTACCGCTGAATGCCGACGGATACTTCTTTGAACCGCTGTGGACCACATTTACCGTTGTACCGGAAGCTGGGATTCTCGACTGGTTTACGGTTCTCATGGGATTGGTGGCGTTCTTTGTCCTGACGAACCATGGGTCGAACTATATAGCCCTCAAAACTGTGGATCCCATTAGAACACGCGCCCATACACTTGCCCGTGCCTCCTGGTGGGGAATTCTGATTACTTCCGTCGCCGCCCTGATCGCGACATCGTCCATCCACCCGGAGATTTGGTCCAATTACACCACCTACCCCTGGGGATGGATCTTTCCGCTCACGGGCTTGGCCGGTTTGCTCGGAATGTGGCACTTCAACAGGCGCGAAAGCGATCTGATAGCATTTCTCTCGTCAGGCGCGTTTATTGCCGGGATGTTGGGAGCAACCGCCTTCGGACTCTATCCCAGGGTCCTCCCCGCATCTACGGATCCCGCATATAGCCTCACAGTCTTCAATACCCGCGCACAGGAATACGGCCTTCAGGTAGGACTTGTCTGGTGGCTCATCGGCATGGTGTTTGTCGCCGGATACTTTTATTACGTGTACCGGACTTTTCGCGGAAGGATCACCGCTGTAACAGACGAAGCCGGGTATTGAAGCCGCCGGGTCTTGCCGGATGTAGAATCGTTTCATCAATTGCTGCATCATACAAATGAGCGATCGTTCTGTATCTCTCATTTCTTTCTTCTCCAACAATCGTTCTGGAATTCATTCGATGGCATTAAAGACGGCTGAATTACGTCATGTCAAAGGAATTACATTCACCGCCAAAGGCGGATCCAACCACTGGGTGATCATGGACGGAGAACCCGAGTTTGGGGGAAGCCTCGCAGGTTCGAAACCGAAGGAGCTCGTTCTCATGGCTCTGGCTGGATGCACTGCAAGTGATGTCGTTCCGATTTTAAGAAAGAAACGGATGCGGCTTGTTGATTTCGAGGTCAAGGTCACCGCTCATGATCGGGAGGAACATCCCCGAATCTTCACGGATATTCACGTTGAGTACGTTTTTTACGGTGACAACATCAGTCCGACGGACGTCGAACGCGCAATTGAGCTTTCGACCACGAAATACTGCTCGGTGACTGCGATTCTCAAGGCTTCCGTACCCATCACGCACTCCTATCGCATCGAACCCACGGAAAAAGCCCTCGCGTAAGTGGATCTATGAAAACCGGGAGGCACAAATCCGGGCCTGTGTTCACCTCACCGCCGGCAAGACAGGCATTTAACAACATTGTTTGGGAGCTTGTGGCGAGGATTCCGCGGGGGAAGGTTTTGACCTATGGAGGCATCGCGGCAATGATTCCGAGACCAACAAGAGTTCGCGCGCGGTATTATCGGGCAGCTGCGGCGCGATGGGTCGGAAGCGCCATGGCCGCATGCCCGCCGGTATTACCGTGGCACAGAGTGATCAACTCACAGGGCAAGATCAGCATCCGAGCCGGAAACGATCACCATCGTCTCCAACGTAAATTGCTGGAACGGGAGGGAGTGGAATTCAACAAATCCGGAAAGGTCGACCTCAGAAGGTTTCTTTGGATTGGACCGAAGGACTGAGTCGTCGGTGCATTTAACGAATAACCAATTGCTTCTTCCCCGTTTCTCCCCTATCTTTTTCCCGCCCTTTTTCATTCTCTTGAGCCGGAGACCCCTCTTTGCCCCAATCCGATCTCGACCATCTCTCCATCAATACGATTCGCACACTTGCCATGGATGCTGTCCAAGCGGCAAAATCCGGACATCCCGGAATGCCTATGGGCGCAGCCCCAATGGCCTATGTGCTCTGGACCAAGTTTCTCAAGCACAATCCCGCTAATCCCCATTGGCACAACCGAGACCGCTTTGTCCTCTCCGCCGGACATGGCTGCATGTTGCTCTACAGCCTCCTCCATTTGACTGGATATGACCTGACCCTCGATGACCTGAGGAATTTCCGTCAATGGGAGAGCAAGACTCCCGGACATCCCGAGTCTCATCTCACGACAGGCGTTGAAACGACGACGGGACCGCTCGGGCAAGGATTTGCCAACGGGATCGGGTTGGCAATAGCCCAGAAATACCTGGCCGCGCGGTATAACCGCCCTGGTTTCCCGGTGGTTGACTATCGGATCTACGCAATTGTGAGCGACGGAGACCTTATGGAGGGCGTGGCCTCTGAAGCGGCCTCGCTCGCGGGACATCTGAAACTCGACAATCTGGTCTACCTGTACGACGACAACCACATCAGCATCGACGGTCCGACAACACTTGCCTTCACTGAAGATGCCGGAAAGAGATTTGAGGCTTACGGCTGGCATGTGCAAACGGTTAACGATGGCAATGACCTGGAAGCGATCAGAGTGGCGATTGAAACCGCGGGAGAAACGAAAGGAAAACCGCACCTGATCAAGGTCCGGACCCACATCGGCTTCGGCAGTCCGAACAAGCAAGACACTGCTGAAGCCCATGGCGCTCCGCTTGGCGAAGAAGAAGTGCGGGCAACAAAGAAGAATCTCGGTTGGGATCCCGAATCACGGTTTCTGGTCCCTGACCAGGCTCTGGCTCACTTTCGTGACGCCCTCGACAAGGGGAAAAAAGACGAAAAAGAATGGGTCGGCCTCTGGGAGAGGTACCGGTCTGAGTTTCCGGACCTTGTAACAGAATTGGAGTGGGCGCGAAAGGGGAACTTTGACGGAGAGTGGAAGAAGAGCATTCCGGTCTTTACAGAGGCGATGGCTACGCGGGAGGCATCAGGAAAGGTCCTCAACGCAGTTGCAGCGCATCTGCCGACACTAATTGGCGGCTCAGCCGATCTGACTCCTTCGAACAACACATACCTCAAGGGATTTCCGGAATTTCAAGCTGGATCATATGAAGGCCGGAATCTTCGGTTCGGTGTGCGTGAGCACGCCATGGGTTCCGTGCTCAACGGCATTGCGTTGACACCAGGGATGATTCCATATGGCGGCACGTTTCTGATCTTCTCGGAATACATGCGTCCGCCCATTCGCCTCGCCTGCATCATGGGCATTCGTCCAATCTATGTCTTCACACACGACAGCATCGGACTTGGGGAAGATGGACCAACCCATCAGCCCATCGAACAACTCGCTTCCCTGAGATCAATTCCAAACATGACGGTCATTCGTCCTGCGGATGCAAACGAAACTGCTGTGGCATGGACGGTCGCCATTGAGCACACGGGCGGGCCTGTTGCCTTGGCGCTCACGCGGCAGAAAGTTCCTCTGATTGACCGGACGAGGTATGCCCCCGCAGCGGGGCTGACAAGGGGAGCATATGTGCTCGCGGAGACTGCACCGAGCCCTGACCTGATTCTGATCGGTACCGGATCGGAGGTTCAACACGCAATCGGAGCGTACGAAATTCTGGCAAAAGAAGGAGTGAAGGTTCGTGTGGTCGGCATGCCGTCGTGGGAGCTTTTTGAACGCCAATTGCCTGAATACCGGGAAAGTGTTCTACCGTCAACTACTCACAAGAGGCTTGCAATCGAGGCTGGCGTTGTCCTTGGCTGGCATCGCTATCTCGGACCAGACGGCGAGATCATCTGCATGAACCGATTCGGTGCCTCAGCCCCGGGGGATCGCTTGATGAAGGAATTTGGGTTTACCGTGGAGAATGTGTTGAAGAGCGCGAGGAGAATGATCGCATCGTAGTTATCGGTTAATGGTTATTCGTTATAGGGAAAAGTTACCCAATAACCAATGACCATTACCTAATAACTAATTCACAGGTGTTATCGAGGACCAATCCTGCAGAGGTTGATCGTACTGAGCAACAAGTTGAACCGTCGTAACGCCGTCCCACCCTACGACATTGCCGAATCCCTGAAAGAGAATCCAGTCATTTCCAATCGTCATATACAGGCGAATGCGATCCGTGCTTGTGAAGCGAGCCGGTGGTTCGAATCCAACGAAGCTTCCCTCTCCGCCGCCAATGCTCTTGGGCTTTGCGTAGTATTTTTTCGCCTCACCGACAACGGTTTGCATTTGAACAAGAATCATGTCACGTTCGTTCGACTGGTTGAACGATGCGACAAGCCGTATCCCTGTGACAATGGACAATCCGACCACAAAGACGACAAGGACAATAATCATGAGTTGCTGTGAGCCCATCGTACTTCCTTAGTTGATCTTCAGTCCTGATGTACCTATTTCCCCTAGTACCGCCGACGACCGTTTTCCAAGCACCGTCAGCCGCCATCGGGTCTCCGCATTTTTTTCAGCGCAATAACGGGCAAGCTGAGTCACGATACCAATCTTCTCATCCCTCTCCTTGCGGTCCCATGCGGCCTCATTCACAATCAGCCTCGCCTGAGGAACGTCGAAATCCGTAACAAGTCCCTCGGCCTCCCACTTCGCAACAATGGGATCCATGGAATGCAGATTCTCGGGGATCGAGGCGCGATTGACAATCTGGAGGTAGTCATACACGAGGTACGACAACCCGAGGATACCGACCGAAAAGAGTGTGATGATCATGATCCGTTGACGGCGATCTTCCGCCTCTGCCTGATCTATTGTTCGTACAGCCATGATTCTCTTCGATTCTGGAATTATGAACCAGTGAGCAATCCGGAGTTCATCAGCATCTCCGGGAGGATTTTCCCCTTGAAATCCCCTCTGGGAACCTTGGGGCCTTTGAATGTACTCACCTCCGTTGAGATTTGCAACCGTTTCCAGCACAAGTGCAGCGGATTCGGGCTCCAGAACCCTCCTCGCCAGCGCGTCCCAAGTTGCCCCCTATTCGTTAAAAATTGCATGTGGATGCGGTCGAACTCCGCATACACGGCTTGGAGGTTTTCATTGAACTGCGTTCCAGCTGCGGAAATTCGCGTCAACGGCTGGATTCACAAACAAAGCCACGGCCAAGTTTCCTCCGGCTGAAGGCAGGAAGACAAAGCGGAAGCAAGCCCTGAAATTACTCCTTCTCTTGGTCCAATTGTTTTGGGATTAATCGCCTCTCCCATTCCGGCCCAAGAGGTCCATCCGCCCTTTGGCCTTTCCAAGATAATTCTGTATTCTAAACACCCTAGTCCTGGATCTTGGATCTTGGACCTTGGAACTTGCTGCCCACTTTTCCCGTATGACCGTTCATCGACCTCATAATATTCCGCAACCATTCTACGAACAACCAGACATGCATAGATTTGCAAAAGTCTCTCTCTCTCTCATAAGCTTATCGATCGCCCAGCAGTCCGTGGCTCTGGCGCAGGAACGCGACAGGAACAAGATTCCCGACCAATACAAATGGGACCTCACGCATATCTATCCGTCCGATGGAGCTTGGAGGAAAGAGAAAGAGCAGGTGGTTGCACAGTTTCCTGGCATTGAGAACTACAAGGGGAAGCTAGGTTCTTCCGCGAAAAGCCTTCTTGGGTGCCTCGACCTCGTAACCAACCTTTCCAAGGAGCTCAGCCGCCTCCTCAGCTATACCAGCATGTCGTCCGATCAGGACACGAGAGACTCCAAATACCTGGGCATGGTTCAGGAAATGACGCAGATCTATTCGGATTTCAGCGCCAGGGCGTCGTTTATTGAACCGGAAATCCTGAAAATGAGCCGCTCGACAATCGACGGCTTCCTTGCGGAGGAACAGGGACTGATCATTTACCGGCAATACCTCGACGATATTCTTCGCCGCAAGGATCATACGGGCACTGAGGCCGAGGAGAAGATCATCGCCGACGCTTCCCTCATGTCCGATGCTCCCGGCGCCATCTATAACATATTCTCCAACGCAGATTTTCCGGATCCTGAAGTCACTCTGAGCGACGGAAAGACGGTGAAGCTGGACAAAGCGGCATTTTCCCTCCTCCGCGCGTCCGTCAACAGAGAAGACAGAAGAAAGGTGTTTGCGACGTTTTTTGGCAGGATTCACGACTACCGGAGAACATTCGGTACGCAGCTCAACGCCGAGGTGAAGAAGAATATTTTCTACAAGAAGGCCCGAAAGTATGAGAGCTGTCTGCATGCTGCACTCGACGGGAGCAACATCCCTGTGGCAGTCTACCACAGTCTTGTCGACAACGTCAACAAGAATCTCTCAACGTTCCACAGATACCTCCATCTCCGGAAACGCATCCTTGGACTGGATGAGCTGCACTACTACGATCTCTACGCGCCATTGCTGAAGGATGTCGACCTCAAGTATTCAGTTGAGGAGGCCCAGAAGCACATCCTGGCTTCCCTGACACCGCTTGGGGAGGAATACAGGGACGTCAGCCGGAAAGCGTTCTCGGAGAAATGGATCGACATGTTCCCAAACGAAGGCAAACGCTCCGGAGCGTACTCCAACGGCTCGGCCTACGATGTGCACCCATACATGCTCATGAACTACAACGGCAAGTACGACGACATGAGCACGCTCACGCACGAGCTTGGTCATACCATGCACAGCTGGTTTTCAAACAAAAGCCAGCCGTACTCGACAGCCAGCTATTCCATCTTCGTCGCGGAGGTTGCTTCAACATTCAACGAGGCCCTGCTCATCGATTACATGCTTGGCCAGATCAGAGATGACGAAACCCGCCTTTCGCTTCTTGGCAATTATCTCGAAGGCATCAAGGGGACGGCATTTCGTCAAACACAGTTTGCCGAGTTTGAACTCAAAATCCACGAGCTCGGCGAACGCGGCGAACCGCTGACAGGCGATGTGTTCGATTCCCTCTATTACGATATCACAAGGAAGTATTACGGACACGATCAGAAGGTTTGCACCGTGGATGACGAGATCAGATCTGAATGGGCCTATATTCCGCATTTCTATTACAATTTTTACGTCTATCAATACGCGACTTCATTCACGGCGTCAGCGGCTTTGTCAGAGCAGGCAAAGGCTGGCGATAAGGCCACCGTCAAACAATACATCGAGTTTCTCTCCTCGGGCAGCTCCGATTATCCCATCAATCTGCTCAAGAAGGCCGGCGTGGACATGACGACCGGAGAACCGTTCGAGCTGACGATGAAAAAAATGAACAGAGTGATGGATGAGATGGAGAAGATTCTCGCGGGAATGGGCATGTAAATCGACAATCGAAAACTGAAAATCGTCAATCCAATTGGGTTGACCTCCAATTCTCCAAATTCTGAAATTCTGAGATTTCTGTTTCAGACGACCTCGAGTCATTCCACCATTCGCCGATCCCGGTAATCTTTTCGCCGATTTTCCCCGCCCTTTTCCACCATCTTTCCGTACCATAGAGAGCGACAACCGGAGAACAACTCATGTCAAACGACAGCGGATTTGCACAAACACCTCGTGTGGTCTGGGGAGTATTCCTGGTGTTGGGCGGAACCGCATTACTCCTCGATAATCTCGGCGTCCTGAACCTCGGTTCCGTCTGGGATCACTGGCCCCTCATCATTGTTGCGATCGGGATCGGAAAGCTTCTTGGTGCGACGAGACCACATGATCGTGGGAGCGGGCTCTGGTGGGTTTTCATCGGCAGCTGGCTCTACGTGTCCATACGCCACCTCTGGGATTTGAGCTTCAGCACCTCATGGCCCATTCTGTTGATCGGTATTGGGGTTAGCTTGGTGTGGAAATCATTCCGGCGAGCATCATCACGGGCAACCAGCTCAATCACATCAACTGAAGACAAACCATCTGAACAAGGAGAGCATTCATGAGTACCTACCAGCGCGTTTCCATCCAGGCCATTCTTGGACTTTCCATCATTGCCATCGGCGTCCTATTCACGCTGGACAATCTTGACATCATTTATGCCCGCGACTACCTTCGCTACTGGCCGGCCCTCCTGGTACTCGTCGGACTCGTCCAGCTTTCCCAACCCCGCGGAAACCCCGGAAAAATCATGGGGATCATTCTCGTTTCCCTCGGCTCTCTGATGCTTCTGGACAGGTTTGACATTATCAATTTCTCGTTCTGGGATCTTTGGCCCGTGATCATTATCATCTTCGGATTCAGCCTTTTGCGGGGCGCACGAAGCCGCAGGGCTTCCTGGTGGTCGCTCCGTGCCGAACCGGATTCCGACGCGTATGTACGCGGGATGGCCATCCTTGGCGGATACTCGCGACGCAACAACTCGCCGGAATTCCGCGGAGGTGAACTCACCGCCGTCATGGGTGGATGTGAACTGGACCTGCGCGCGGCGACCATGAAGGATAACGAAACCACAATTGACATCTTCGCCTTCTGGGGCGGTGTGTCCATCAAAGTTCCGGAGGACTGGACGGTTGCCATCAACGTTGTGCCGATCATGGGTGGCGTAGAAGATACGACTCGTCCGCCAAAACCGGACAAGATCAAACGCCTGACGATCACCGGATACGCCATCATGGGCGGAGCTGAAATCAAGAACTGATCCCATGCATCCGATCCTGTCGGAACGGAAGATCTTCCTTCTGTACCTCACCGTCTGGGCCGTCGCGGGTGGATTTCTTACTGTACTCCTTTCGACTACCGGAATGACCGTCGGCGGAGCAGCCGTAGTGGCGGTGCCCATGATGCTTATCTATTCATTCATGTGCCTTGCATCGTACTACCTCTGCCGCACATTTCCACTGAGTCGCACCAACATTGTTCGACTGCTCGTTGTTCATACGATCTCGGCGGCCCTGACGAGCGCGCTTTGGATCTCGTTGGGACGAAGTTGGATTTCCCTGATCGGCGAAGTGCCCTTCCTGGCCTCTGCGTCGACAGGATACGAGCTCCAGCTGCCGCTGCTCTTTGCCGTGGGTGTTATAATGTTTCTCCTGTCTGTCGCGGTGAACTACTCTGTCATTGCTTTCCGGGAATCGCGCGATTCCGAACGTCAAGCGATGGAACTTCGCTTCCTCGCACAGGAGGCCGAACTCCGAGCCCTCAGAGCGCAAATCAATCCGCACTTCCTTTTTAACAGCCTGAATTCAATCAGCGCACTGACAACACACAATCCCGAACAGGCCCGCAGCATGACATTGGGCCTTGCAGAGTTTCTTCGCAAGAGCCTTGCGGTGGGCTCCCGACAGCGCATTCCCTTGCGTGAAGAACTTGACCTGATCAAGGCTTTCCTCTCGATTGAAAAGGTGCGATTCGGAACTCGTTTGCGGTTCGAGCAATCCATCGACGACGCAGCTTTTGACAGCCTCGTCCCGCCCCTTCTCCTTCAGCCACTCATCGAAAACGCGGTCAGCCACGGCATCGGCCATCTTGTGGAAGGCGGCGAGATTTTTCTTGGAGCCGAACGCCGCAGAGACCACCTCACCATCGTCGTGCGAAATCCTGTGGATCCCGACCGCCCTTCTGCAAGCGGGCACGGGATCGGACTGCAAAACGTGCGAAACAGGGTGACAACGTTGTACGGACTCGAAGCCAGGTTGGAGGTAAATCCCTCGCCCAATCAATTCGAAATCGTCCTTCATCTCCCCGTGTCGGCCTTCCTTGAGACCCAGCGGCCGGCGATGCAATTCTCCTGAACTTCCTGTACTTTGGTCTCATGTCCGGAGAACGCATACGAGCGATTCTTGTCGACGATGAGGAGCTTGCGCGTACGGTCGTACGCGAGCATTGCGCACATCATCCCGAGATCGATATTCTCGCCGAGTGTTCGAATGGATTCGAGGCTGTCAAGGCCATTTCGGAGCTCAAACCTGATCTGGTCTTTCTGGATATTCAGATGCCCAAGCTGAACGGTTTCGAGGTCCTTGAGCTCAGCGATCATACCCTCGCGGTAATCTTTGTGACTGCATTCGATCAGTTTGCGCTGAAAGCATTTGAAGTTCACGCAGTGGATTATCTCTTGAAGCCATTCAGCAAGGAACGATTCGAATCCGCGCTCACGAGAGCCAGGGATCGCATCAGCAGACAGCCTTCAGCCGGCGTGAACGGACTACTGGAAGAAATACGCCGGAACAACAGGCCTCTGGAACGAATCCTCATCAAGGAAGGGCCAAATGTTCGCGTGATTCCAGTTGAAAACGTGGATTATATTGAGGCACAGGACGACTACGCGGCCATTCACACCGGGGGGAAGTCCTATCTCAAGCAACAACGTATCGCCGAATTCGAGCAACTCCTTGACGCCGCTAGATTCGCGCGCATCCACAGGTCGTACATTCTGAATATCGATTGCCTGTCGAAAATCGAGGCATACGCCAAGAACAGTAAGATGGCCGTGCTGAAGGATGGGACGCAGCTTCCGGTGAGCCGCACGGGCTATGAAAAGCTTAAAGGAATGCTTTAGGAATTGATTCAATGAATGATTGAATCTCATTCAATGAAATAATGACTCAGTAACCCTCTTCACGATGCCTCTTTCTCCCTTTGCCCTCGAGCGCTATTTTGCTCAACACGAGTTCACAGCTCGCTATCTCCTGAGTTCTTCCGATTGTGAGACCTTGTCGCAATCAGATCTGCTTGGGATGGCAGATACCAAAACGCGTCTTCTTTGGGAACACCTTCGGCTTGGATACACCGAATCCCCCGGTCATCCTCTCCTCCGTCAGGAAATCGCGAATCTCTGCAAAACAGTCTGGCCAGACGACGTACTTGTGCTGGCTCCCGAAGAGGGAATCTTCGTTGCAATGAACACCCTTCTCCAGGAAGGCGATCATGCGATCGTGATGACTCCAGCCTACCAATCGCTTTACCAGATTGCGGAAAGCCTCAGAGCAGACGTTAGTCGGTGGCAGTTGGAAACTGATGGTGTTCGGTGGAAACTCGATCTCACGGCTCTCGCGAGACTTGTCCGCCCGACCACGAAGCTCCTTATCATCAACGTTCCTCATAATCCAACCGGCTTTCATATCGACGCCGAAACCCAGGAGCAGATCATCCAGTTCGCCCGCGAAAAAAGGCTCATTCTGTTCTCCGACGAAATGTACCGGTTTTCCGAGTACACTGCCGAGATGCGCCTGCCTGCGGCATGCGACTTGTACGACCAAGCAATCACGCTGGGAGGGCTCTCAAAATCGTTTGGACTTGCGGGCCTGCGCATCGGCTGGCTGGCCTGCAAAGACAGAACGATCATCCGGCGGTTTCAACGATTCAGGGATTACACAACAATCTGCAACAGCGCGCCGGCCGAAATCCTTGCAGCGATGGCCCTGAGATCCCGCGACCGGATCCTCGACCGAACTCGAACAATCATCGAAAATAATCTGGCCGCAGCCGATCAGTTCTTTGCCAATCACCATCGGCACTTCGAATGGA
Organism: Ignavibacteriales bacterium; assembly: GCA_016207365.1. Classification (GTDB taxonomy): domain Bacteria; phylum Bacteroidota; class Ignavibacteria; order UBA10030; family UBA10030; genus JACQPU01. The sequence continues at coordinate 15,778 of JACQPU010000073.1, forward strand.
TCAGGCCCATGGCAGGCCCGGTGGCGTTTCCGCGGCTCAAGGGAACGGACTCAATCGACCGCTTTTGCGAGAAACTGATCCAATCCAAAAGTGTGCTCCTTGTTCCGGGATCGATTTTCGATTTCCCGGACAATCATTTCAGAATCGGATTGGGCCGAAGGAATCTTGAGGAAGGATTGGAAAAGCTTGGTGAGTTTCTGGTCGAGCACTACGTATAAGTCAAATGCCAAAGTGTCTTTGGAAATTTGAAATTCACCGTTTTTTCACTCTTCATTCATCCGCCGAAGCCCTGCGGGTGCTTCTCAGGCATCGGCGGACCTTTCACCCTTCATTTTTCTCATGACCCCCATAAACCTTTCACAAAAACTTTCCCTCTTCTCCGACCACTGGTCTCCAAAAATCGTCGGGGAACTTAACGATTCTTACGTGAAGCTCGTTAAGCTCAAGGGCGAGTTTATCTGGCACCATCACGAAAACGAGGATGAACTGTTCCTCGTACTGCACGGGACACTGCTCATGAAATTTCGTGACCGCGACGTAACGGTCAGAAAAGGTGAGTTCATCATCGTCCCGCGAGGAGTCGAACATATGCCTGTTGCACGGGAAGAAGTTCACATCATACTCCTCGAGCCAAAAACAACGCTCAATACCGGTGATGTCCGGTCGGAACGAACTGTCGAGAACCCCGAATGGGTCTAATAACTGAATTCAAACCAATCTTGGTTCGTCGACGTCTAATATTTGGAAATATGGACTTGATCGCCTGATGGGAGGCTCACCTTGGAGCGTTCGGCCGAACGGACACTGAACATACCGTCCATTGTTCGCCGCGCCCAGGGCGGGGACACCGCAGCATTTGAACTCGTGTACCGTGAACACGTGGGGACAGTTTATGCGCTGTGTCTCAGAATGGTGGCCGATGCGGGGAGGGCAGAGGAGCTCACGCAGGATGTGTTCGTCAAAGTGTGGCAATCGCTGGCGGGCTTTCGCGGCGAAAGCGCGTTCTCGTCGTGGCTTCATAGGGTGGCCGTGAACGTGGTTCTGACTGACATCCGGTCCGGCCGGCGTTACGGTCAGTACGTGATGTCCGTTGACAACCTTGAGCAGCACGACCGGGGAGGCCCGGAAGCAGGCTCAAATCTCGATCTCGAGGATGCCATCAGGAACCTTCCTCCTCAAGCAAGGGCGATCTTCGTCCTTCATGACATTGAGGGATTCAAGCATCAGGAAATAGCCAAAGCGATGGATATTGCCGTTGGGACAGCCAAAGCGCAACTCCACCGAGCCAGAAAACTCTTGCGGGAGGCACTGCGGCAATGAACGCCCATGTGATAGATCTTCTCGACGAGTACATTGACGGCTCGCTGCCCGAATCGGACCGGCTGAATATTGAGCAACATCTCGACGAATGTACCGAATGCAGGAACGAGTTCCGGCGGCTTCAAAATCTTGTCAATCAGGCCTCCCGTTTACCGCGTTCGATCGAGCCCGGGAGGGACTTGTGGCCGGGAATCAGGAGCCGGCTGAACCCTCCCGACCACAAGCAGGTTTCACACTATGGCGCCGCGCGCTGGCTTCGCGGCTATGGCGCAGCAGCGGCAATCCTTGCTCTCTGCATTCTTGGATACTTGCTGTACCTCAAACCCTCCGCTCCCGCCTGGAATCTTGAAGTTCTGAAAGGCATTGCGCTTGTAGGGAACAATGTTGTTTCAGGCAAGGGGCGGTTCATGGAAGGCGAGGTTCTGGAAACAAGGACGGGACAGGCCAGAATCCAGGTGGGTGTGATCGGACGGGTTGACGTAGAGCCGAATACTGTTCTCCGGCTCGTTAAGGCATCGCCATCCGACCACCGGCTTGCCCTGGAGAAGGGAACTATTGCCGCCGCGATCTCCGCTCCACCGAGGCTCTTCTATGTGGAAACCCCTTCGGCGCTTGCAATAGATCTTGGATGTATGTACACCCTGAATATTGACAGCACCGGTGCCGGGGTCCTTCATGTCACTTCCGGATGGGTTGCCCTAGAGTACAACAGCCGGCAATCGATTGTGCCTGCCGGCGCACTCTGCAGAACAAAACCCGACTACGGGCCCGGCACACCGTATCAGTGGGATGCGTCTCCTGAGTTGGTCACGGCCCTGGTCGCATATGATTTCAATGAGGGAGGAGAAGTGGCGCTGCACAGCATACTCCTCAACGTCCGCAACATGGATTCGATCACGCTTTGGCATTTGTTCCTTGGGACATGGGGATCACATCGAGCTCTCGTATACGATCGCCTCGCCACGCTCGTACCACCGCCATCCGGCGTCACACGCGAGGGCATGCTTGAATCCAATCCGGACATGATTCAGAGGTGGACGAAGCATCTGAATCTCGGAGTGGAAGCCTGGTGGAAAGCTCTTTACTTGATTCATAGGGAGACTGAATCACCCGTTCAAAACCATTATTGATCCAACGATTCAATGATTCAATAATTCGCGGAACCATTGGCTTTTCCATGACTCTCACAGAATTTAAACGCTCAACGTCGCGTTTAAGGCCCCCATCCGGTCTTCCTATTCCGCTTCTGGGACTCTGGTACGCCGCCAAAGGTAAGTGGGACAAGGCACACGTGACTGTTCAAAATGACTCCAGCGCAGAAGCCGCCTGGGTTCATGCCCACTTGCACAAGCAAGAGGGGGATCTCTCAAACGCCCGCTACTGGTATGCCCGCTCTCCCCGCAACACATTCGACCTGCCTCTCGAGACTGAATGGAAAGAGATCGCCCAGTCAATTAT
>JACQPU010000065.1 GCA_016207365.1 Ignavibacteriales bacterium
ATCCTCATGCTTACGGCGCTCGTAACGGGCATGACGGAAATCGGGAGCGGTGCGGGAGTGATGTTTGAACTGGATTCGCAGGCGGCAACTGCGGAGGTTCTCAGTTCGGGGGGATGGACGCTTCTAACGGGGATCAATCTGATGCTGTTCAGTCTCCTCCATAATCCCTGCTCGACGACGCTTTACACGATATACAAGGAAACCGGCAGTACAAAATGGACGACGCTTTCGGCAATCCTCCCGCTGGTCATCGCGTTTGTTGTGTGTTTTGCCGTCACGCAGATTTGGGGGCTGATGTCCTGATGCCGACCATCCTCCGCAATATCACACTGGCGGTGCTTCTGACCGCTGCTGCCATTGCGTGCGACGCGCTTCTGACAGAACCCGCCGGCGAGGGTGAGACTTTTGATGCCCCTCTTCCCGGCCTCACAATCGTGCAGCATGCAGCGTTTGTCCGGGGCGACGAAGCCTTTGGAAAGATCTTCAGTGTTCGTGAAGGGCTTGGTCCGTTGTTTAACCAGACTTCCTGCGAAAGTTGCCACCCAGGCGACGGTCGCGGATCACCCCGGACGAAACTCGTCCGGTTCGGGTTCTGGAACGGCGTAAGTTTCGATCCGCTTCTGGCCCGGGGCGGACCACAGCTCCAGGAGCGAAGCATTCCCGGCGTGACGCCGGAAGTCCTTCCGCCTGAAGCCAACGCGATCTCCGTCAGAATCGGACCACCAGTCTTTGGACTCGGTCTGATCGAAGCAATTCCGGATTCGGTGATTCTGGCTAATGCCGATGAGACCGATGCAGATGCCAACGGGATATCCGGACGGCCGAACTGGGTGAGTGCACCGGACTTTGTGGGGATGGGTCCCGGTCCGCATCTTGGCCGGTTTGGCCGAAAAGCCGGTGTTGCTTTTCTGCTCCATCAGGTTGTCAACGCCTACCAGCAAGACATCGGCATAACCACGGATTACCTTCCGGTGGAGAACGCCCATCCGCAGGCGGGTGTCCCTGTGCGCGATGATGCGCCGGACCCCGAACTTTCTGCATCGGTTGTCAATGATGTTGTGTTTTATCTTCAAACACTCGCCCCGCCACGCCGCGGCGACGAGACGCCGGTTGTGCTTCGGGGGAAGCAGCTCTTTGCATCAATCGGATGCGCATCGTGTCATATACCGACCCTGCAAACAGGCAACCATGCAATTACGGCCCTCAGCAACAGGGAAGTTGAACTGTTCTCCGATCTCCTCCTGCACGACATGGGTCCTGAGCTTGCCGACGGCCTCTATGAGGGTGTGGCAACGGGTACTGAATGGCGGACGGCTCCCCTTTGGGGCCTGAGGCTTGTGCGGGAGTTTCTCGGAGGCGCAGCGGCATATCTCCATGATGGCAGAACGTCGGACCTCCGCGAGGCCATCCGCGCCCACGGCGGAGAGGCCCAGAGCGTGCGGGATGCTTTTCTTCAGTTGTCCGAACAGGAAAAACAGGCTCTCACCGAGTTTCTCGAATCGCTATGAATCATCCGAATCGACGCAGATTTCTGAAGCAATCCGGATTGGCCGCTGGTTCGCTTGCTCTCAGTGGCATTCATTTTGCCTGTGCGGCGCTTGGGGCGCCACTCAAGCAGGTTGAGCTATCCGGCTCCCTCATCAGATTCGAAACAGCCATTCCCGAGTTGGAGAAGGCGGGAGATGCGGTGGCGCTCGATTCCGTTCTCCTTGAATATCCGATTCTCCTCATCAAGCGTGTAGGCGGCACGTTCACGGCATTGTCGTCGGGCTGCACGCACCTGGGCTGCACCGTCCGCAAAGAACCCATGCTTTTACGCTGCCCGTGTCACGACTCAGCCTACGATTTCACCGGCGCGGTACTCAACGGACCCGCGGAACAGCCCCTCCGAGAGTACCGTATCAGAATGACTGGCAGTGTAGCAGAAATTGAAGTCACGTGGTAAGAAAGTCTTCAATCCCGATCAAACGAAAAATCTAACCATCAGGATGAATGGAGAATCCGAGGATTGAGCACATTGGGAAAATGGAGGATGAGTTTTGCTCATGAGCCACGTTTCTCCATCCTCCAATACTCCTCTAAGTCTTTAATGAAGCATCTTCTCGTCACGATATATCTTCTTGCGAACGTCCTCCACGCTCAGGACACCGTGAAGGTTCAGCCGAAGCCCCTTGTCTCCGGCGGCATTTATGACAAGCCGTTCATGACGAGGCTGGGCGGAAGGACGGTCATCGGCGGGTACATGGATGTCATGGGAGCCTTTATGCGGACGGCGGGAATAAACGAGGGATGGTCCTTCGAGGCCCGACGGTTCAATCTCTTCACGTACTCTGTGATCACCGATGGAATCGTAGTGACATCGGAGATTGAGATCGAACACGGCGGGGAAGAATTCAGGCTTGAATATGGCCTCGTCGACATCAGTTTTCACGAGTCGCTGAATCTCCGGGGAGGAGTGATTCTTTCCCCTCTCGGAAAAACGAATCTGGTTCACGACAGCCCCCGGCTTGAGCTTGTCGATCGGCCGCTTCTTTCTACAGAGATCATTCCCTCGACACTGTCGGAGGTTGGAGTGGGACTGTTTGGAGCATTTTACCCGTCTGACCGATCGCGGCTGACGTACGAAATCTATGCCGTCAACGGATTTACGCAGGATATTATTGAAGATTCGCCGGGAACGAGAATTGCGGCGGGGAAGAACAGGCTTTTCGAAGAAGATAATAACGGTGAACCTGCCGTTGTCGGACGACTGGTGTTCAGTCCGGTGTTCGGGACTGAATTGGGAATCTCATTCCACGCCGGCGCATACAACATTTTCACTCTCGATGGTCTGAAGGTCGACAGCAGGCGGGTACTGACGATTCTCGCAGCCGATGGGGAGCATTCATTCGGGTGGATGCACGTGCAGGCCGAGTATGTCAACGCTGCGGTCGATATCCAGCCCTCCCTCAGAGGCATTTTCGCCGCCCGTCAGCATGGGTATTCGTTCGAGGCGCATGTGCCGTTCGGCCATGCATTCCTTCCCCGCTGGCCGCGGTCTCATCTTACCGGCTCGGCCCGTTTCGAATACCTGGATTTCGACGGTGATCTGCCCGGCGATGACCACATGAGAACCACGCTCGGGCTCAACGTTCGCTTCACTCAGGATGTTGTTTTGAAACTGAACTATGAGTTGAATTGGAGGTGGGACAGGGAGAAGAACCTGGAGAGGGAAATGAGGGTCTTGATGGGACTGGCGTCGTACTTTTGAAAGCGAGTTTAATTCAACGTCTCATCTTGTTGCGTCTTATGACACCAATATTAACTTGAGCCTATTCCGTTCCGCTTACCGTCGTACCCTCCCTTAACGCCTTTTCATAAATCGCCTTGTATTCTTTAATGCCTTCAAACAAGGCTTGGGCAATTTCCCGCTGTCCCTTTGCGGTCTTCAGTACGGCTTCTTCTTCTCTGTTCGACAAGTAGCCGGTTTCTACAAGTACGTTCGGCATTGAGGCTCCTACGAGCACATAGAATCCCGCCTGCTTCACGCCCCCGTTCCGTATTTCGAGGTGCTTTCCCATGGACCGGGCCGCAACTTCGGCAAACTGCTCGCTGTATTTCATGAACGCGCTTTGTTGCATGGTGACCAGAATAAAATACTCTTCGGTGAGTTCCTTGTAACGTTGTTCAAATCCTTCCTCCTGTCGTATGACGGAGTTTTCCCGCTCGGCGATCTCAATGGCGTCCTGCGTCCTTCCGGGCCGAAGGAGGTAGATTTCAAATCCCTTCTTGTTCGAAGGTTTCCTCGGCATCGAATTGCAGTGAATGCTGATGAAGAGCTTTCCTCCGGCATCGTTCGCAATCTGGGTCCGCTTGTACAACTCCACAAACTGGTCGCTCTTGCGCGTGTAAACGACCTTCACATCCTTCATGTTTTTTTCCAGAAGCTGGCCGAGCCTCTGGGCAACTCCCAAGGTAATGTCTTTCTCTTTGGTTCCGCGCACTCCGATCGTGCCGGGATCTTTGCCGCCATGGCCGGGATCGAGCACAATCACATCCAGCTTCCATTGTTGTTGCTGCTTCTCAAGGCGCTCCTTGTTCATCTGCTGCCGCAGGCGCTCCAGCTCCGCCTTCTCTGCAGCCGATTGCGTGTGGAGCGCGATGAGCAGATTGTTGGTTCCCGATTCGCTGAGCACCTCCGCCTTGACCACATCAGGAGCAACCTTGAACGTCAGCTGCACGGACGTGGGCGATTGAAAAACGAGAATTTTTCGAATCGCTCCGTACGGCCGAACGTTTGCAAGGGAGTTCGTGTCTGCTTTTGCATTTGCCACCGTGACAAAGAGCCACCCGTCGGGTTTGAGCCAGGCCTCAACGTCCGATAGTTTCCGGGACGCTTCGACCGTCATCAGGTAACCGTTGAGCTTTCGCTCGATGGCAACATTGGTGATATCGAAGAGCGAAGCGGCGGGAGCGGAGGAGACCGAAAGGATAAGGTCCACCGGATCGAACCGGATTTCATTCGGCCAAACCACCGTCAATGCCTTCAGGAATTCCTCGGCCGGCACGAAGTAAACGTCGTTGTCCAGGACGGTACCCACGGGCATTTGATAGACGCTTGCGGCGTTGGTGGTGAGGTCGGTGATGACGAGAAACGGATTGTCTGCGGTGATCTTCACGCGATGAGAAGCGATCCTGAACTCAAGCTTCCGAACCTCTGCATTGACGGAGCTGGGAAGCGAAAGCGTTGAGAGAAGATCGTTCAGGGCAAGATATACCACATCGGAACGGTCGAGTCCCCGAAGAAGTTTCGCTGATTGTCTTTCGACTTTCAGAGCAATGGAAACGGTGTCGGTCGAGGCTGAGAGGCAAGGGAAAAAGAGTCCGAGGATAAGTATGCCAATATAGGATGCGCGGAAGACTTTCATC
>JACQPU010000066.1 GCA_016207365.1 Ignavibacteriales bacterium
GATGAATACAGATCTGTTGCCTTTGCGGTTCTGGCAAGCGGTGAAATGCTGTTTTTTCGACCTAAGACGGGCGAGATCGTCGGGAGTAGTCGAATTGTGCCTGAAGGCGTGCAGCTTGCCATCGCATTTCCCGATCAGTCGCAACGAAACGCCTTCTTGATCGACTCGCGGAGAAACGGAATAATTCTTGATATTTCCCGAGCTTATGCTGGAGGAGGTAAAGTCAATCCTGGGGAGGAAGTTCGGGAGGTTGCCCGATTTCAGCTCACCCCAGGCGTAGTCAGCGCCGATTTCTCATCACGCGGTTCTGACGAATTTTCCGTTGTTACCGCCAGCGTAGACTCGGTGACCTTTTTTAGGACGCGGTACGATCCGTCGTTCGTCGGGAGTACCATTGAAGTAAAGCATTACAGCCTTCTCTGGGCATATGGAGATTCCATCACAGCGGTTGCTGTCGATGAGTATGGTGAGAAGGTTGTGTTGGGCACGGCCGCAGGGAAGGTTTTTTATTGGGACATACGAGGTCCGGACAAACCACGGATGGTCCAATCGGTCGAGGTTGCGAAGAGCGCAATCACCTCTGCGAGATTCCTCCTGGGCGGTCAATCACTCATCACCGGAGACCGCTCTGGTCACCTCACGAGCTGGACGTGGGTTGTCGACACTTCAGTGGTGTCGGGAATCGGAATGCATTCTCTTAATTCATTTCAACAACACTCCGCGGCGGTGACCTCCATTGCATCCACACTTCGCAACAAGACCTTCGTTTCGGGCGACGCGTCAGGACAGCTTTTCATTCATTTTCAAACCGGTGGTCGCACTCTCCTTGAAGCCTACCCGACGGAAGGAGGCGTTTCCCTTGTACAGGTGTCAATCTCTCCGCGCGGTGACGGGCTCATGGTTTTGGACGCAGAAGGACGAATAACGACGGACTCCCTTTACAACCCCCACCCCGAAGTCAGCATTGGCACGTTGTTTGGAAAGGTTCAGTATGAGGGCTACCGATCACCGACATATACCTGGCAATCGACGGGGGGAACCGACGACTTCGAATCCAAATTCAGCCTGGTCCCCCTCTTGTTTGGAACGATCAAAGGTGCGATGTATGCGATGTTCTTTGCGTTGCCCGTGGCCATTTTTGGAGCCCTGTACACGGCTCTCTTTTCGCACCCAAAGATTCGAAACTTCGTGAAGCCGGTCGTTGAAATCATGGCTGCCCTTCCAAGTGTGGTCATTGGTTTTATCGCGGCACTCTGGCTTGCTCCGGTTCTCGAAAAGCAATTTGTGGATGTTGCACTGGTCGTTCTCACTTTTCCTTTGTCGGTCGCTGCGGCAATGAGTCTTTGGAGAATGCTCCCAAAACGCTTCACAAACAGTCTTCTCTACGGCTCGGAAATCACACTTCTCATTCCCGCGCTTCTTGTCCTTGCGTACCTGAGTTCGCTGATAGCGCCAACACTTGAAGCGTCCCTTTTTGGCGGCTCGTTCCGTCACTGGCTTTTCGAGAGCATGAATGTCACGTACGACCAAAGGAACTCTCTTGTTGTGGGATTTGCCATGGGTTTCGCGGTTATCCCGATTATTTTCACGATCAGCGAGGATGCCCTCTCAAGTGTGCCAGCTCACCTGACCGCGGGTTCCCTTGCGCTCGGAGCCACACGATGGCAAACGGCGACGCGCGTTGTGCTGCCCACGGCAAGCCCCGGTATCTTTTCAGCCGCCATGATCGGGTTCGGTCGTGCGGTAGGGGAAACCATGATAGTTCTCATGGCCACTGGAAACACACCCGTCATGGACTTGAGCGCGTTTGTTGGGATGCGCACTCTCTCGGCAAATATCGCAGTCGAAATCCCGGAGGCACCGCATCTTGGAACACTGTACCGGATTCTTTTTTTCTCGGGGCTCCTCCTGTTTGTGTTCACATTTCTTGTCAACACACTCGCTGAAATCATTCGTCAGCGACTGAGAAAGCGGTACAGCACAATTTGATATGAAACAACATATCCCACGCGGCGACGGGTTCATCTGGCTCACAGGAGCTTTCCTCGCACTCAGTATCCTGATGATTACAGGGATGATCACGCTTATCGCCGTAAATGGCATTGAGTATTTTCGACCCCGCCCTATCGATCTATTCACCGTGAGAGGTGAAGACAACGAACAACAGACCGTGCTGGGGCAGGCTTATACATCCGAGGAAATACCGGCGGATGTTGCGATGACGATGGGCGTCGAAGTTGGGACCCGCGTGACGCGCTACCTTGTTCGTGTCGGTACCCGCGAGATGGTTCCACAGGATTTCCGGTGGATCAACGGACCTCACATCGTCTCCAAAGTACGTCCGCCCGATGCTGTCTGCATTGAGCGTCTCGAATACGGGCACGCATTTGGCTTCATTGAATCACTTCGTATCGGCGAAACCCGGATCATCGATAACGAGGTCGATGCCTGGGATGCGCTGGAAGGAATCCAGGCAGAGGTGCGGGATCTCACCGGCCGAATAAGGAGAATTGAGAAGTCCGAAATCGGCAGGCTTAACTACAGGATGGAACAATTCCGGCTTGAGACCAAGACACTCGAATACCGTCTGAGAACAGGGACAATCAGCGGGGCTGAGTTCGACGCGCGAAAAGCGTACATTTTAGCAGCGATGGCTGAGCTCGAATCGGACTTCCGGTCCTACGAAGCGACGATTGAATCGCTGCGCAGTCGCGCGCTGGCCTCTGTGCTGCAACTCCGCATTGTCGGGGATTCCGGGAGCGAGGAAACGATCGGCGTTCCCATTGCGGCTATTGTTCGCGCATATAAGCCCAACGTCATGAGCGTTGGACAAAAGGCAGTCTTCTACGCAGCGAAGTTCTGGGAATTCGTTTCTGAGGATCCGCGGGAAGCGAATGCCGAAGGGGGAGTATTCCCGGCGATCTTTGGAACTGTGATGATGGTGCTGTTGATGACGGTCGTTGCGGTCCCGTTCGGCGTTCTTGCTGCGCTCTACCTGAGGGAATATACGAGCGGTGGTGCGATGGTTCGCACCGTACGAATTGCGGTGAACAATCTTGCCGGTGTTCCATCGATCGTATTCGGAATGTTTGGTTTGGGTTTCTTCGTTTACTTTGTCGGAGGCGGAATTGATGCGCTGCTCTATCCGGAACGCCTGCCGAGTCCGACGTACGGCACAGGAGGAATCCTGTGGGCTTCTCTGACACTGGCGCTGTTAACGGTACCCGTGGTCATTGTTGCAACAGAAGAAGCGCTTGCGGCAATCCCGCGTGGGATGAGGGAGGGTTCCCTGGCGCTCGGAGCTACAAAGTGGGAGACGATCCGCCGTGTGGTACTGCCAAGTGCAACCCCGGGCATCATGACGGGCGCCATTCTGGCCATGGCGCGCGGAGCGGGGGAAGTGGCCCCGCTCATGATTACCGGAGTCGTGAAGCTTGCCACGGAAATGCCTTTTGATCAACATTTCCCTTTTTTCCATTTTGACCGTAAATTTATGCACTTGGGCTTTCATATTTACGATGTTGGTTTTCAGACGTCCAACGTGGAAGCCAACATCGGAATGGTCTATAC
>JACQPU010000072.1 GCA_016207365.1 Ignavibacteriales bacterium
CTGCACGTACGATCCTAATCCCACAGGCACGCCACTCACAATTACCTCGAAGGTTCCCCCAAGCGTGTCACCATTTTTTTTGGCGCGCCGGATTTCAGAGATTGCGATTCGTTCCGCCACTGCGTCAAGCATCCGCACGTCGGACTGATCGGCCACTTCAGTGATTTTATACGCCCCGCATGAAGCTTTTGTCTTCCTCCGAATGACTCCGTCAACGCGGCCCCGATTCACACTGGATTGTCCAATGGAAATGACATGACTCCCCGTGAAAACACCCACATCCTCAAGAAACTTCCGTACGACTGTGCAACAGGCAACCCGGGCCGCCGTCTCACGTGCACTCGCCCGCTCTATCGCATTCCGGATGTCGTCAAACCCGTATTTTACAGTTCCAACGTAGTCCGCATGTCCCGGCCTGGGAACCGTAATCTGCTCGATTCCGCGCCCCTCGCCCTCTACGGCCATCCGTTCCGACCAGTTCGTCCAATCCTTGTTCCGGATCAGCAGGGCCACGGGGGAACCCATGGTCTTGCCAAACCGTATGCCTGACAGGATTTCGACCCTGTCCGACTCGATCCGCATCCTTCCGCCCCGTCCGTACCCCTGCTGGCGCCTCCAAAGCTGATGGTTGATGTATTCTGCCGAGATCGTAATCCCGGCCGGCAAGCCTTCGACGATTGCCAGGAGAGCCTGCCCATGCGATTCCCCGGCGGTCAGGTACCGGATCATCAGTTCGCTTCTGCTTTCCGTTCGGGAATCTGAATCGCCACGTAGTTAACCCGACGGTTTTCGTTCTTCACTCTTAGCATTGCGGCTTCACCCGGTTTCATGCCAGCAATAACCTCTTTGAATTCCGATGGATTACCGACAGCCTTGCTTCCCACGCTCAGAATGACATCGCCCGGACGGATATCCCTGCTTGCGGCCGCGCTGAATGGATCCACTTTCTCCACCACAACTCCATGCTCCACCTCAAGCTGTTTCTTTCGCGCATGATCAAGTGACCGCACAGTCAATCCAAGCTCGTCCACTTTCAGGGAGGCGGTTACCGGCGGTTCTGACGCCCGGGAGCTTCCTCTCCTGCGCTCCGTTGCTGCGACACTCTGTTCCTCCTCACGCAATTTCAATGTGACTTTCTTCTCGATCATTTTCCTGTCGCGAAAGACCTTAAGGGTCACCGTGTGTCCGGGATCCTTGCTTGCAATGACCGTCTGGAGTTGCTGTGACGTGTTGACTTCCTTTCCATCAACAGTGAGAATAATATCGAGGGGTTGCAGGCCCGCGTCTTCGCCGGCGCTTCCCGGATTAACCGACTGAACGATGACTCCTTTTGCCCTATCCAGTCCTTGAGCTTTTGCTGTGACAGCATCAACGGTCTGAATGCTTACGCCGATGAACCCTCTCCTCACCTCCCCGTACTGAATGATGTCGGAGGCCACCTTTTTGGCCAGGTTAATCGGAATGGCAAAGCTGTATCCCTGATACCGTTGATTCGTGGTTGCAATGGCTGTATTAATGCCGACGACTGCACCGGAAATATCGATCAACGGCCCTCCACTGTTCCCGGGATTCACCGCGGCATCCGTCTGAATGAAATTCTCGATGCCGTACCCGGTACCCTCGTCGTCGATAATGTTAATCTGCCTTCCAAGAGCGCTCACAATCCCCTGGGTCATCGTTGATGTAAGGCCGAGCGGGTTTCCCACGGCGAACACGATGTGTCCAACTTCCAGGTTGTCGGAATTACCCAGACGCGGAACCGGCAGTTCCTGCGCGTCGACCCTTACGACGGCAAGGTCTGTGTACTTGTCCGTTCCAATCAATCGTCCGGTCAATTCCCGGGTGTCCGAGAGACTCACACGAATCCCATCAGCGTCTGCGTTTTCCACGACATGGTTGTTTGTGAGGATGTATCCATCTTTCGTCAGAATGACGCCTGAGCCCGCTCCAATTTCCGGCGGATTCTCAAGTCTGAATTCCGGACCAAAGAAATGGAAGAAGCGCTCGGTTCCCTTTCGCTCCCGGCCGGATGATTTAACCGTGATGTATACAACGGACGGCGTCACATCGTTCGAGACAGTATGAAACGCATCATTCAGAGCCCTGAGGATTTCGTTCACCTTTGGCGCCGGCGCGTTGGACCCGATCTGGACCGGATCCTGCGCGAAGGTGACATCGACCCCTTTCAAGCTCGACACCAGCATGACGCCGAAAACAATGCCGATGCCGATCAGGACAACTGCCGTTATAATGGATTTCGTTGACATGCGAGATTCCTCCTTTGGCAAGCCGTTATCGATGCCCGCCGGGTGACATCATACGGAACACTCCCGCGGACTTCAACGGCCGTAGTTGCTCAAAATGGTACCGCAAATAAGAACGCAAAGTTTCATCAAGTTCGTTCCCCACAGACTCATGGTAGCCGAGAGACGAGAGGCTGTCGAGCCGCGCGGTCAGAAGGCGATGAAGAATCTGTGCGGTCGAAAGCTTGATTGTGGCCGCCCCGCTCAATCGCCTTCCTGTCCCCCGTTGCATGGGTCGCGCTTCCGCACAAGCCGAACACAGCAGTCCTCCTCGATCGATCCGGAACGCTATACGTGGATTGTTTTCTGCAGCCGGCCTTCCGCATGAGGCGCAGCGATCGAAGGAAGGAGAGAATCCAAATAAGGCGGAAAATCTCAGCTCAAAGGCATATACAAAATTGTACACGTTCTTTTCTGCCTGCTCGACAGCTTCCAGCGTGTCTGTTACAAGTCGATAAAGAGCAGGATTCTCTTCTTCATCGTGCGTGAGTTGATGAAGCAGTTCAAGAACGGACATTGCCGCCTCCATCTTTGGCATTTCGCTGTGGATGGTCTTGAATGGCCTCAGGATATCGCACTGCGACACCAGCTGGAGATCTCGCTGATCTTTCTTATACAGGACCAGGTGCACTTCAGTCATGGGCTCAAGCGCGGCCCCGAACTTGCTTTTTGGCTCCCGCGCTCCCTTTGCCACCGCAGCAAGTTTCCCGAACTTCCGTGTGTAGAACGTCACAATTTTGCTCGTGTCACGGAAGCGCATCGACTTCAGGACAACTGCGTCGGTCCGGACAATCATGGCGACACCTTTTCAGACGCTTCGACTGCGGCAGCAAGCGACTGTTCGTATGGTGGCCGCGCGATGCCCCGATCGGTAATGACGGCCATAATCAGGTCTGCCGGGGTAACATCAAAAGCCGGGCTGTAAGCTTCCGTGTGTTCCGGAGCAACCCGCCGAAGACCCTGGAGTACAAGCTCCTCGGCCCCCCGAACCTCGATAGGGATCTCCTTCCCTGTCGGTGTAGCCAGATCCAACGTTGAGGTCGGTGCAGCGACGTAGAACGGGATCCCATGGTGACGTGCCGCAAGCGCCAGGGCATATGTACCGATTTTGTTCGCAGTGTCACCGTTTGCAGCAATCCGATCAGCTCCGACAACGACAACGTTGATCCGATTCTGCAGCATCAGAAATGCAGCAGTTGAATCCGTGATCAGGGTTGAGGGAATCCCCAGTTTCTGAAGCTCCCAGGTTGTCAGCCTGGCTCCTTGCAGCAGCGGACGCGTCTCGTCAATATAGACGTGCCGGAGCGCGCCACGTTCCCAGGCCTCTCGAATTACGCCGAGTGCTGTGCCTTTGCCACCCGTCGCAAGGGCACCCGTGTTACAATGAGTCACAACGACAGAGCCGGGTAGAAGAAGAACCGAACCGTTTCGGGCAATCTCCCGGCACATGGTCTTTTCTTCTTCATGAATCGCCTGTGCCTCCTGCAGAAGGAGGCGCTCGAGATCTGCTTCACGATCGGAATGTGACAAAGCGCATTCCTTCACTCGCTCCAGCGCCTTGAACAGGTTTACCGCTGTCGGCCGCGTTGCTGCAAAAAGGGTAAAAAGCCGCTCTACACGCGATCGCAGAGGAACATTGCGGAACGCCGATTGTGCAAGGAATCCGAGCGTAAAACCGAAAGCCGCTGCAATGCCGATGAGTGGTGCTCCGCGGATCGCAAGGCGCCTGATGGCATCGGCAACAACAGTGGGATCGTCCGTTTCAATCCGGCGTTCCTCCCCGGGAAGGAGTGTTTGGTCAAGAAACCACAGTTTCCCCTCACTCCAGCCGATTACTTCCAGTTCAGATGCTGTCATCGAAGTGCGACAGGGACATAAAAGACCTGTATCTGTCCTTGATTTCGAGGTGCGTAAGATCCCGAAGCCGTTCTACGCTGAAGCGCTCCACACAGAAGGATGCGAGCGAGCTTCCATAGATGACGGCCCGCTTGAGATTCTCCGGAGACAGGTCGTCGGTTTTGGCAAGCCACCCGGCAAATCCGCCTGCAAAGGAATCGCCCGCTCCGGTAGGATCGAACACTTCCTCGAGCGGATAAACGGGCAGGATAAAAAATTGCTCTCCGTGAAAAAGAAAAGCGCCGTGTTCCCCTTTCTTAATGGCCACCGTTCCCGGACCCATGGTTTGAATTTTCCTCGCGGCCTTAATTAAATTGGATTCCTTGGCCAAGAGCCGCGCTTCTCCGTCATTGATGAAAATCATGTCCACCCGCTTCAGAACTTTCGCAAGCTCAGCGGGCTTGCCCTCAATCCAGAAATTCATCGTGTCGCAAGCCACCAAGCGGCACTTGGGCCGCTTCACTTGATTTAAAACTTCCAATTGGAGCACGGGATCGATATTGGCAAGGAATAAATACTCGGGCTCGCGATCATCTTTAAGCTTTGGTTTAAATTCAAGCAGGACGTTTAATTGCGTCTCAAGCGTTTGGGCCGCGTTGAGGTCCGATCCATATTTTCCCTTCCAATGAAAGGTCTTACCCTTCGCTGTCATCAAATGGTCAAGTCCAATCGAGCGTTCTTCCAAAACGCGCCGGTATTCTTTGGGAAAATCTTCACCCACAACGGCGATCAATTCCACAGGCGTGAAAAAACTCGCCGCGTAAGAAAAATAGGAAGCCGAACCGCCAAAAACAGCATCTTGTTTTCCAAACGGAGTTTCAA
>JACQPU010000074.1 GCA_016207365.1 Ignavibacteriales bacterium
CCACGATCCGCGAGAAGATCGTGTACGAATTCGATCTGCAGGTGGATCAGATCGACAAGGCGGATTTCCGGATGCCCCCAAAACCTGCGAGCGGACAGTGAGGCAGACCTATGTCCTTTAAACTCCGCAATACAATCGTTCTGGGTGTTTTCTTCCTCCTGATTTCGGGAGGCGGATTCGTGTACTGGTTTTTCATTCAACCCAAGCAGCTTGACACCGCCGTGGCGGACATCCGCAGACTGGAACGCGAGCTGCAACAGCTTCCTGATATGATTGAGCAGGTCAAGAACCTGACGGCCCAGTATCACGATCTGAAACGAAAATACGATTCGCGCAGCAAAGAGATTCCGACAACGGACATTACGTCGCAGACGTACGCATACATGAGTCGCGGCATTGATCAGGCCGGCTTTTTAAAGTTCAACATGACGTACAGCGGAGCGAGGGAGTTTGCGAACTGGGGATACAATGTCTATTTGCTTCAGGATGGCGAGGCTGAGTTCGACAAGCTCTACAAGTTTGTGTACTACCTGGAGAACGGGAAGCGTTTGTACAAAGTTCACGCGTTAAACCTCGTCCAGCAGGAACAGGTCGATCAGCAGACGAACGAGACCAAGAAGTGGATCGCGTTTTCGATGGAGCTCCATGCGTACTATTCGAAGATTTCCGAGTTGTCGAGTTCGCTGGCGGCCAAAGCGTTGGGCATATCCCGCGCGCCATTTAATCCGTTCAATCCGCTGATCCTGCAGGCGATTTCGCAGGCCGCGCCGGTGGGTGTCATCAATGCGGATGCGGTTGAGGTCAAAGCCGTGCTGCCGGGCAAGGCATTTATCATGCATGCCAACGAGCTTCAGGTACTCCATCTGGGTGATCGCGTCTGGCGAGGGTATGTCAGCAGGATCGTTCCGCAGGAGAGCAAGGTGGTCTTCACGCTGGATGAAGGAGGTATCATTCGTCGCGTGGAGAAACAAATCCAGTTTGGCGATAAACAAACGAGGTAAGTATGAACGCACGACATGCGGTTGCGTGGTTCCTGGTCCTGTTGCTGAGCGTCAGCGCGAGCGCGCAGGTGAGGGATGAGATGCTCCTGAAGCGCGCGGAGCGAGGGAAGGTGGGGATTGACCCGCAGGAGATCGTCTCCTTCAAGAGCGACGTTGACGTGGCCCAGGCGCTGGCTTCGCTGAGCGAGATGGCGGTGAAGTTCACCCGCAAGCCGATTGCCTTCGATCCGAAGTACTTTGAAGGCAAGAAGATCGGTGTGGATATTGTCGAGATGCCATGGCGGACCGCGCTGGAAACGATTCTGAGGGCGAATGGTCTCTGGTATCAGGAGCAGGAGGCGTACTTTGCGCTTGTTTCTCTGCAAGGCGTCGTTCAGCCTGTCACGACCACGCCGACGGTTACGCAGCCAACGGTGACCCAGCCGGGGATTCAGCAGCCGTTTACGGGATTTGCGCCGGTGGACTCGGCGGCGATGGTTGCCAAAGAGCGGGAGGTGACGATTTCTGCCATTTTCCTGGAAATCAACACATCCGCCCTGCGGGAGTCTGGAATCAGCTTCTCGATTTTTCGGTCGAGTTCGACGGATTGGAATCTCGGCGTACAGTTCCAGGGTGAAGGCCGGGTCAGCAGCGACATCTTCGGCATCACGGCCAACACATCGACCGGCCAGCTGGACGTGGATATTGAGTCGGCCTTGAAGATTTTCGAGTCGAATTCGCTGGGCGAGATTCTGGCGCGTCCTCAGGTGACGGTGCGATCGGGTCAAAAGGGCCGCGTACAGGTAGGCGAGGATTTCTCGGTCAAGCAAAGGACGATTTCCGGCGACATCACGGAGACGTTTGTGAGTACGGGGACGATTCTGGAGGTAACGCCGAAAATTTTCCAGCATGATGGGATGGATTTTATTGATATCACGCTTTCAGTGGAGCGGAGCTCGCTCGTAGACATTGCAACGTCGCGCATCAACAAAACAAAGGCAGAGAGCAAGCTGCTCTTGCTGAACGGCGAGGAAAGTTATGTGGGTGGATTGTTCCTCAACGAAGAGCAGGTTGTGAGGGAGGGAATTCCGGTACTGAAGGATCTTCCATGGTGGGTGTTGGGGCTCCGGTATATTTTTGGGTATGACAGGAGCCTTGTCTCGAAGAAGGAGTTGATTGTGCTCTTGCGCGCCGAGTTGGTGCCGACGCTTCAGGACCGGGTAACGCAGAAGGCCAAGGACGTCATCGATGACAGGCTGAAACAAGGGCGCAAGGAGATGCAGCAAAAGTCGAGGTTGGAGAAGAATTGACGTTCGTCACACGATGTCATGGACGCGTTGAGCACATTGTCCCCATGTTAAAGAAGGAAGTGCGGATATGAAAGTCCTCGTGAAGTTCGCCAAGACTGCGGTTCCGGTTGTCCTTGCCCTGTTGCTGAGCTGCAAGAGCGAAGGACCGACAGGTCCCGGAGCAAACAGCGGGGTCATGAGCGGGCAGGTAACCCAGGCGGGGTCAAGCACGCCGATTGCCGGAGCGGCGATCGCCCTGACGATTCAGGGGCAGGCGTACAACGCCGTGAGTAATTCGACAGGCGGATACTCGATCACCGTGGCGTTTTCCGACACTCTTGCGGTAAGCGGAACCGTGACCGTGAGCGTAACCGGCTATCAAAACCTGACGCAGAGTGTCACTCTGACGCCGCGACAGACGACAAACATCAATTTTGCTCTTTCTCTGAATACGGCCCCTGTTCCGCCTCCGCCACCGGGCGGGGGGTACGCGAATACCCTCACGTATGTGGGTCCGACCAACATGAATCTATCTGTGTTCGGAGTCGGTGGGACGGAAAGCGGAATTCTGACGTTTGAAGCGCGGGATTCTCTCGGTCAGCCCATTCAGCCTGCACGCGCTGATACCATTGCATTCTCAATCAGCGGGGTGCCTGTAACAGGCGGAGCTTATACGACCCCAACGTTTGCCCTTACGAATACATCGGCGCGAGCCTCGACTGCGGTGCAAAGCGGAACTGTTGCGGGCGCCATTCAGGTTGTCGCGAGTCTTACAAGAGATACTGACGGCGTGATTGTGCGCTCAACACCCGTGAAGGTCTTGATCCATGGAGGGTTGCCTGACCAGACGCACTTTGGTCTTGGAGCCAACCCGTTCAATATACCGGGGTTGCATTATCTCGGCCGGTCGAGTGTGATTACGGCGCTCGTTGGGGACAAGTACGGGAACCCGGTTGCCCCTGGGACGGCCGTGTATTTTGGAAATCCGACACAGGGACTCATCACGACTTCAACCGGATATACCACCAACGACGGGTTTGCGAGTGTTACGCTTTATACGGGTGTGAATCACGCGTCTAACGGACGCGGGTTCGTGTATGCTGAAACCCTGGGCGAAAACAACGTTGCCGTTCGAGACACCATCGAGGTTGTTTTTTCCGGATATGCGTTCATTACCAACCTCTCCGCTGGCGGACCGTTGGTGGTCAACAACACGACTTCAGCGCTTGTAACGTTCACCGTTGCTGATGAAAACGGCAATCCTCTTGCTGCCGGGACAGGTATCAGCGCCACCGTTGAGGGGACCGGGTCCGCGGTAGTCTCCAAGGTTTCGCCGACAAGCTCTCTCGACGACGTTATTTCGACATTCTGGACGAATTTCAGTGTGACGGTCTCAAAGAATCTGCAAGCTTCTCCGGCTACCACCGGACCGTTTACGCTGACAATCACAGCATCAGGCCCGAATGGAGAGGCTACAGCCACCCTTCAGGGAACAGTGAACTGATTGCAAATAGATTCAGGATTTAAACAGAAAGGCCATCCGCGAGGATGGCTTTTTTGTTGCGAACCAGGATTTACAGGATTAGGATGGATTTGTTGGGGATGGCGAGTGAGGTCCTTGCTGGTGGGATATGACAGGACAAACAGGCTTGAGAATCCATCCCATCCGATCCATCCTGGTTCAG
>JACQPU010000075.1 GCA_016207365.1 Ignavibacteriales bacterium
CCTTTATGTTTTGCCAGAGTTGTTTTCCTCGGGCTATACCTTTTCCGTGATCGGAGAAGTAAAGGACCTTGCAGAGCCTTTTGGGCAAGGCGAAACCTTCAAGGCGATGAACGACTTTTGCCGAAAACGAAAATCGTGGGTTGTCTATGGATTTGCGGAGCGGGATGGCGAAACATTCTTTAACTCAGCAGGGCTCATCGGTCATGACGGCACCAACGGATTGTATCGAAAGATCCACCTTTTTGATCGCGAAAAACTCTTCTTCGCGCCCGGGAACCTCCCTTTCCAGGTTTTCCAAACCCCGGTGGGGGCAATAGGTATCATGATATGTTTTGATTGGTATTTCCCGGAAAGCGCCCGTACTCTTGCGCTGAGGGGAGCGCAAATCATCGCCCATCCGTCCAATCTTGTCTTGCCCCATTGCCCAGACAGCATGCCCGTTCGCTGTCTGGAGAATCGCGTGTTCGCCGCAACGGCAAACCGCATCGGCGTCGAAGATCGTCATGGCGTGAAACTCACATACATCGGCCAGAGTCAGATTACCTCCCCCAAGGGAGAAATTCTCCATCGTTCACCCTCCGACAAACCAGAAATCGCAGTCAGGGAGATCGATCTTTCTCTCGCAGAGAACAAGAACATCAACGAACGAAACCACCTCTTCATGGATAGAAGATCTCAATTCTATGCGTAGTACGCCAAAAATCCCGTTTGCATCTTCCCCGGATTTTTTTCACCTTCCTGAACATTCAGGGGATTGTTGAAGTCAGTCGTGCTCAAAGGCATTGTTGAAAGGGCAGGGTTAGGACTCATGCCTCCCGTATCGAGGGACGCAGCCTCGGAAAACCACATCCGGCTTCAGGAACTGCAGCTGTTTCAGCGGATCAAAAACCGTGACACTGCGGCATTTGAGCTCCTGTTCCGCACGTACCACGCCCGGCTTTGCAGCTTCGCGCAGTCCTACGTCAAGGATTCCGAGGTTGCCAAGGAGATTGTCCAGGCACTCTTCCAGAAAATGTGGGAGAGCGGCGAGGGGCTTCATATCATGACATCTGTAAGGTCCTACCTCTATCAAAGCGTCCGCAACCTGTCACTGGACTACCTAAAACATCAGCGTGTTGAGCGTTCCTATGAGGACGAGGTCATACGCGAACCGCTTTCTCAGAAAAGCCTCGATGAGCTCCTCAACGAAAAAGAGCTTCTTTCCATCGTGCACGAGAACATCGAGAAACTCCCCAAACGGTGCAAGCTCATTTTCCAGATGTACTGGCGCGATGGTTTGAGCTACAAAGAAATTGCTGACGTGCTTGGCCTCTCGATCAAAACCGTCGAAACCCAAATGGGCCGCGCCCTTAAGACCCTCCGCACCAAAGTTGCTCCCTATCTCTCCTCACTCGTCGTCATCCGCTTCTTCACGGGTCACCTTTCCTAAGCGACGATTGCAACTCTCACGAAGTTAAACAAATCCACACGGCTTCTTGCGTTGAGATTCTTTCCTAATCCCGAAGGGATTTCCTGTTTACCCGCCGAAGTCGAAGACGCAGGCGGGCTTTCGCAGGCATCCCTGCCCGCCTTGATGGCGCCATGAAGGTCAGGCGGGCATTTTAATGGATGCCCGCATCCTTTGGGCCGCTTTTTGAGAAATGAAACTGACAATTGAAAAGAGTACTTGACATTCTCCCCATCCTTCACTATACTTTATCAAAGTAAAGCACAAGCCATGCCCAATCTCAAGCCAAAAGACCTCGAAGAGCTCTATTCAGTCATTATCCGACTTCAGTCAGTCGGCGAATGTCGCCGCTTCCTGCGCGACCTCATGACCGAAAGCGAACTGCGCGAATGTGCGGAACGTTGGAAGGCCGCTCGAATGCTGGCAGCGGGAACACCGTACACCACTATTGAGAAGGAGACCGGAATGAGCTCGCGGACGATCGCCAGGGTGCATAAGTGGCTGAAGCAGGGGAGGGGCGGATATTCCCTCATGCTCCATCGTATGCATCTTCCGCTGCGGAACTGATTTTTTTGTCGCAAACACTTTATCCCGGTAAAGTATGCTCGCTTCCAATGGAAGGTTGAAAATTGCCATTCAAAAGGGAGGCCGTCTCACGGACGACTCGTTGGCTTTGCTCCGCGCGTGCGGATTTGACTTCGAATTTCAAAAAAGGAGCCTCTATTCACCTTGTCGCAACTTCGAGCTCGATATTCTCGCACTTCGGGATGACGATATTCCTGAGTACGTTCAGGACGGCGTCGCCGACCTGGGTATCGTGGGTGAAAACATCGTTCGCGAAAGGAGTGCAAAAGTCAAAAAGCTTCTTCCGCTTGGCTACGGGAAATGCCGGTTGACGATCAGCGTGCCGCGCGGAGCGAATGTTCGTTCGATCGCTGGCCTGAAGCGGAAGCGTATTGCAACCACCTACCCCGCAACGCTTTCCCATTTTCTTCGGTCGCGGCAGATCAAGGCCGAGATTATCACTTTGAGCGGTGCTGTCGAGCTAGCTCCATCCTTGGATGTTGCAGACGCGATTTGCGACGTCGTTTCCACCGGAACTACCGCGCGATTAAGCGGACTTCGGGAAATTCATACGGTAATGGAATCCGAGGCGGCCCTCTTTACCGGAAGGAAAACCGCGTCAGATCCGAAGAAAATGCAGCTGATCGAAAGTATCCTCATCCGCATCTCAGGCAGTCTCCAGGCACGAGGCCGCCGGTACATGATGCTGAATGCGCCATCTGCCTCAGTTCCTAAACTGAAGCGCATTATCCCAAGCCTAAAAAGCCCAACGGTCGTTCCATTGGCTGACGAGGGAATGGTGGCTGTCCACTCTGTGATCGCAGAGGACGTCTTCTGGGACGTCATGGAAAAGCTCAAGAAAGCCGGGGCGAGTGATATCATCGTGGTTCCAATTGAAACAATTATCAGATGAAACGTTTCCAACTGAATAACCTCACGCCAGACCAATACAAGTCCTTGCTCTGTCGCCCCGGTGAGCCAGCACAGGTAGATGATGCCGTACGACGTATATGCCTCGACGTCAAGACCAGGGGGGATGAGGCAGTGCGGGACTACGCTGTTCAATACGACTCAGCTCTTCTGGACAATTTTGAAGTAACCGATCACGAGCTTGTAAAGGCAGAGGAGGCTCTTCCCGAGCGTCTGCGGTCAGCAATCCTCGAGTCCATTGCCTCTTTGCACGCGTTTCATAAAACGCAGGGACAAGTCGAGGCGGCTGTGGAAACTCTGAACGGCGTTCGATGCTGGAGGGAACGCAGACCTGTCAACAGTGTGGGATTCTATATTCCTGCCGGCTCGGCGCCACTTCCTTCAACCGTGCTGATGCTCGGAATTCCTGCCAAGATCGCCGGCTGCCCAAATATCACTCTCTGTTCGCCCGCCCGACGCGATGGCTCGGTTGACCCAACGGTGCTCGCAGCAGCGACCATGTTGGGGATTTCAAATGTCTACCGCATCGGCGGCGCTCAGGCGATCGCCGCCATGGCCTACGGTACAGAATCGATCCCGAAAGTCGACAAGATCTTTGGCCCGGGCAATCGCTATGTCACCGCCGCAAAACGGTTTGTTTCTGCCGATCCCGATGGAGTTGCCATCGACATGCTTGCGGGCCCATCCGAGCTGCTCATTATTGCAGACGATCATGCCGACCCTTCAATAGTCGCCACTGATCTACTGTCCCAGGCCGAACACGATCCGGATTCGCAGGTCGTTTTGGTAACAACAAGTTCAAAGGTTGCGGAGTCAGTTCTGGTCCAGCTCAATGATCAAATGGATGGTCTCCCACGCCGCGAGATCCTTCTTCGTTCCCTGGCATCAAGCTTCATTCTCGAAGTTGCCACAATTGATGAGGCGATCGAATTCTCAAACGACTACGCTCCGGAACATCTGATAATCAACACCCGGAACCCTGAATCGCTCGTTTCGCGCATTCAGAATGCTGGCTCTGTGTTTCTCGGCGCGTATGCCCCCGTGACTGCAGGCGATTATGCATCCGGAACGAATCACACGCTTCC
>JACQPU010000016.1 GCA_016207365.1 Ignavibacteriales bacterium
CGTAAAAATAGTTGGGATTCCTCTCGTGATCGGTCCCGCCGGAGACATGAATTCTCTTGATCCAGAATTTCGGATACGCCCGGTCGCTTGGAAAATGAATATCCTGACCCTGCAGACGCGGTGGGCTTGTTTTTTCCGGCGTTGGGGAGTTGCGGACATTCTCGCGGGCAAAATCGACATATAACAAATATTCTCCTGCTTTTTGGAATACCTCAGGTCCAAGGAGAAGCTCGGCCAGCCCGCGCATCGAAACATCAGGGAGACGAGCAGCGCGCAGAAGATTCTCAAAGTCTGCCCCCATCATATCGTCAATAGAACGCAGCGAGTTGTTCAGCCGGTCGATGGAGGAGACTACGGATTCCTTCCGCGTCTGAAAGGCAGAGCTAAGCGCTGTAACGTCTTTTCTTACCGCGTCGGCATTTTTTACAGCCTCTGTGATGGCGGGAAGAGACTTCAGCTCGTTCACATTGATCACCTTGACGCGTTGCTCAATCTCGGCAACCTTCTCGCGTGACTTATCCATCTCGGCAAGGGTTGTTTTCCATTCCAGGTCGGCTTGCCGCACCTGTTGGGTCAGGCTGTCAATATGCCTCAGTGTGGCAAGGTTTCCGGTGTCGAGGAGACTGTCGATATTGACAAAGGAGCGAAGTCTGGCCGGGTCAAAAAGCGGCGCCTCCTTCTTTTTTTCCGCAGTGATGGAGTCCATTTCCGCGGTGAGGGGCGGGACTGCTGAGGGTAATGCTTCTGCGGAAACAGCAGGTCCAGGCGCAATCTTGCGTTGAGGAAGCGATCCGTCTGTTTCTCGATTTGAACCAAGAATGAGGTTGTTGACCTCCATGGTCTCAATGATGTGCTTGCCGCGAAGGAGTTGGCCGAAATCGAGTTTAAAGGCGACCGTTCCTGTTTCCACCGTATTGGTAAAAGGTTCCCGCGGGTCGGCAACCTGCAGGCGAGAAAATTTGATCCCGATGGGAACAAGCGTCAACCGGAGGTCGTCGATTTCTACTCGGGCGCCGACAAGCGCCTCACCAGTGGATTCCAGTCCGGCTTCTATCCAGCCGTCGAGAAACAAATACAGAACGGCAAGAAAACAGAGAAGCGGAACAAAAACAACGAAGACGAATTTCGTTCTCATGCTAAAATGCGAGGTCCCTTACCTTTTGGTACCACCGGACGATCCAGCTCTTGCTGATCACCTGATAAATCCGCCATTGTTCAATCTTTACCCCAAGATGTGATCGATAGGCAATGATGAATTTCTTCATGGCCGCGTAGACAGCCGGAGAGAGGATGATTCCGCCGACCAGACTTCCAAGAACAGCTGTGTTGTTAAAACGTGTCAGCGGCGCCAGGGGGGCGTTGTAGAGTGTTGTCCAGAAGGGCTGCAGGCCGTCGATGCTCACCAAGAGCAGATATCCGACCTCATGGAACAGCGGATCAAAGAGGTATGCGATCAGAGAGCCCAGCGTAAAAGCCAGAATGGCTGCTGAGAGGTTGATGTCCAACAGCAGGATAACGAGCCAAAGGAGGATTCCCTGGAGCGTCAGGAGCGGTGTAAAGCCTGCAATGGAGCCGAGAGCGAAGCCTGCTGCAACCTGCCGCGGTGTCTGGCCGGCACGGAGGACTTTGAAGAAATTCGCGACGATCTGGAGCCAGAACATTTTTCTGAGGAGAGGCTAGGAGTGAATAGTAAACTGTGAACGGTGAATAGTGTGGGATTGCTGGAAGATAACAGATGGAGGAGAGGGAATCAACTGTGGCCGGGGAAACCAGCCACAGATCATAGAAGGAAGACTAGGCAGAGCGGAGTGCGTTAACAATGTTAAGTCGGGCTGCCCGAATGGAGGGCAGAAATCCTCCGACAAAACCCATGAAGAGTGAAAAAGCAATCGCGTAGACAGCAGTTTCGACTGTGAGAGCAAAAGAGAATTCCAGCTCGGAGAACGAACCAAAATTCAACGTCGATACCTGCAAGAACTGCAGAAACGACGCAAGGAACAATCCGATTCCCGCTCCAATCAGGGCGATGACGAGCGATTCCACGAGGAAGGCTGTCAGCACGCTGCGTCGCCGGAATCCAAGCGCCCGCATTGTACCGATTTCAGTGGTGCGATTCGCGACGGCAGCATACATCGTGATCATGGCGCCAATGACAGCCCCAACACTGAAAAATACTGTGATGAAAATCCCCAAAACGCTTAAGAACACAGCCATAAATTCTGACTGATCGGTGAAGAACCGTTTCTCGGTTTTCGCCTCGAATTCCTGCAAGCGGTTATCCTGCTCAAATGCGCGTTGAAGGGCATCAAGTTCGCCGGGATTGGTCAGGCGAAACGTCACCGTTGAGAACGCTCCTTGCCGACTGAAGGCATCCTGAATTTGTGTGACATCCCCCCACATCTCCGAATTGAATCCGCCACCGCCGGTTTCAAATCTACCCACAATCGTCCATTCGTTTCCACCGAATTTCACGGTTTTCCCAATCTGTGCTCCTTTAAACCTGCGCTCGATCGAGGATCCGACAATGATCTCACGGGCGCCCCAGGTGAACATCCGTCCTTCAACAACCTGAACCTGTGGCCGGAGTTCAAAAGCCCTCGAAGATATGCCACGGACCGTCACATTGCTCAATCCGCCGCCGGTTCCGATTTTGTTCAGATTAATAACGACGACCACATC
This sequence comes from Ignavibacteriales bacterium, assembly GCA_016207365.1. GTDB lineage: Bacteria > Bacteroidota > Ignavibacteria > UBA10030 > UBA10030 > JACQPU01. The sequence continues at coordinate 2,680 of JACQPU010000016.1, forward strand.
CCCTGTTGCCAGCGGCTGTCCCGCTGCATTGCGCGCCACCTGGGGAAGCGATGTCATAATGCTATACGTTTCGTTAAGAATGATGCTCGAGATTTCGCCGTTTGCGGCTTTTCGCGCAACGAGGACGTTTTCGTCGGATCCAGTTGCGATCAGCGTTTGTCTGATTCCGTTTGCGAGCATCAGCACCGCAACGAACACAAAGACCACGAGAGCGAGGCCAGCGACCGTGATGGCAGTTGTCAACCGGCGGGTGAACAAACTGCGAATAAGGTATTTGAACGGTATTTTCATTGGAGTCATCCTTGCTCTTTCAACCAACAAATCGCAGGCCGTTGACAATCGACGTTCGAACAGCACGTTGAATGGGGAAAAAAGAAGCGGCAATTCCCACACCAACGGCAGAGAGGCCAGCTAGAACGACAGTTGACGGCTCGACGTAGAAGATGGGGAACCATGTTTTGGGCACGAACAGAGAGAACATGCCTACAAGGGGATACGTGAGCAGGAGTCCGACTCCGCCTGCAATGAAGGATATGAGCAGGGACTCCCCTGCGATAAGACCGATCAGATGTTTCCCGGAGAATCCAAGGGTTTTCAGAACAGCGTACTCCTTCGTACGCTCGCGTGCCGACATGATCATGGTGTTTCCGAGAACGAGCATGATAATGCCGATGATAACGAAGGAAATGAAATTCAGAAGATCGATGACCAGACTCGTTCCCTGAATGAAATCCTCCTGAAATGCCGCCTCGGTTTCGGTTTTCGTTTCGGCTCGTGAATTGCGGAAGAGGTCGTCAATCTGTGCAGAAATGATGCCGGCGTTTGCCGGATTATCGATTTTGATAATGTACCACCCCACCTCTCCGGCCCGTCCGGGCATTTTGGCCTTCATGCGCTCGTCCAGATACTCCCAGTGGAAGAAGAACTGGGTTCCGTCTGTTTTTTCATCCCGCGGCTGGTAAATGGCGCGGACGACAAACTCCCACTTTCCGGGGTAAATATCGCCCTCTATCGGAATAATGTCGCCAAGCTCGAATTTGTAGAGTTTTGCGAGATCGGCCCCGACAATGCACGCGTTCCGCTCTTTCATGAATGTCTCATATTGTTCGGGCGGTACGCGGAATTCCGGATATGCATCGAGGATGGTCTTCGCATCCACAGCCATACGGGCGAAAAACTGGCTCTTGTCGATGTAAACACCACCGAACCAATTTGCATAGCTTACAGTTTCAACACCGGGAATGCGGGCGATCCTGTCGCGGTAGGCGTAGGGGAGTGGAAAAATGAACGAGACCGAGTTTCGTGTGATGAGGCGGTTTGCAGCGGAGGCTTCCACCCCTGCGTACCATGCCGTGACGACTGTACGGAGAAATCCAAATGCAACGACGGCAACCGCGATTCCCACAATTGTGAGAAATGTCCGGAGCTTGTGCCGAAGAGTGTTCTTGAACATGAGCTTGAAGACTTTCATCGTGGCTGCTCCTTATTGCAGTTCGCCTTTGTCCAGGTGGCGGATCGTATGAGCGCGTTCGGCTGCTCTGGGATCGTGCGTGACCATGACGATGGTCTTCTTGAATTCTTTATTGAGTCGATCCAGGAGAGACAGGATGTCTTCGGCGGAGTTCTTATCCAAATCCCCGGTCGGCTCATCGGCGACGACAAGTGTGGGGTCGGTGGCGATGGCACGGGCGATGGCGACGCGTTGCTCCTGACCACCAGAAAGCTGCTTTGGATAGTGACTCATGCGATCTGCCAGTCCGACAACGGAAAGTGCAAGTTCCACATGCTTTTTCCGTTCGCCTTTAGAAAGGGGAGTTAGCAGAAGGGGGAGTTCGACGTTTTCGTAGGC
>JACQPU010000010.1 GCA_016207365.1 Ignavibacteriales bacterium
TCGCCAGGTGCTTCAGGCGGCACATGGCAAGTGTTCGGTCAATATTGAACTTAAAGGGGACATGTTCCTCCGCGATCCGATGCCGTTCGTGCGTAAAGTTGTTGAGGATGTGCGCGTTTGCGGAATGGAATCCCAGGTTCTTCTCTCGAGCTTCACGTCCGACCTCCTTGCTGCTGCGGCCGCGACGGAGCCGAGTATTCCGCGGGGGGTGATCTATAATCTCTATCGTGATTTCGGACGCCCTCCCTCAAAGCTTGCAGGCCGCGTTCGTGCCTCTGTGTTCGTTTGCGCACGACGTGAGCTCAGAAAATCCATGATCCGTGATGCACGTCAACATTCGCTCGCGCTGTATGTGTACACGCTGAATTCCGTGCAGGATGCTCAGAAAATGGTGGAACAGGGCGTCGACGGAATCATTTCCGACAATGCCGATGATATAGTCCGATCACTCTAGCCGTTGCTTCTGGACTTGAACTTCAGGATATTACACCCATAAATTCATCTACTTACTCATTGGGAGAATTGCTCCATGAAGCACATTCGGTTCCTTGCGGCCGTCCTTGTGGTCCTCGTCACGCCGTCTTTGATCAAGGGACAGGACCTGGGCAAACAGCTGACGCAGATGGCAAAGGTCAATGCTGAACGATATGCAGCCCCCTTGATGAATGGCTGGGGGGTCGCGCTCAATTCCGGTTTGTATCACACGGCCGATATTCACGGTATCCTCGGATTTGATGTCCACATCAAACTCACCGGCTCTATCGTGCAGGAATCTGACAAGAAATATCTATTCGAAACACCGGCTACCATTGGTTCCTTCAATCGGGGAACGGATTATCCTGCCGAGGTGGAGGCAAACACTGTTGTAGGGTCCAAAGACGTCACGCCGATCAAGCTGAATAATGGGACTCCGACGGGTTTCGAAATCCCCGGCGGGCTGGACATTCCAACAACTCCCCTCCTTGTTCCTCAGGTATCGATCGGACTTCCCTTTGGCTTTGAAGTCATGGGACGGTTCTTCCCGACCGCAAAGATTGGAGATGTCGGAAAAGTCAATCTCCTGGGATTTGGTCTCCGTCATGACGTTGACCAATACATACCACTGCTTCCCCTCGATGTCGCGGTCCATATTTTCACTCAGAAGCTTACCTACGAGGATGGCGGTGGCGCGAAACTTCTTGAGGCAACCGGGACGGCCTACGGTATCGAGGTGAGCAAACACCTGATTCTCCTTACTCTTTATGCGGGCTTCCAGCTTGAAAGCTCAACTATTAAGGTGGGTCCTTATACTGTCCAAGGGACAACGACATCCGTGGAATTCGAGGCCGAGGGTAACACAACCTCACGGGTTCTCCTCGGCGCGCGCATCTCTCTTTTGTTCCTGAACCTCCACGCGGACTACAACATTGGAACAACCAAGGCGTTCGCCCTCGGCGTTGGCATCAGCTTCAGGTAAGAAGAATCATTTGCACTCCCCCGATGTGTTTCCTATATTACCCGTGGCTTTCCGCCACGGGTTTTTTATTCTCCATACCATGAAACCATTGCACGCGTTTCTCAGACTGATCCCCCCCCTGCTCGTCCTCACCGCCTGCGAAGTGGACCAATCGCCACTCGTCAATGCTAACGAGCTGTTTGAGCGCGCTGTATCATTGTTCGAAAGCGGTTCATACCGACAGGCCGAGGCGTTCTTTACGCAGGCTTTGCCGTTGTACGAACAAGAAAATGACCTTTCCCGGCTTGCCGACTCTTATGCGTACCTTGGCAGAATCCACCTTGCTTCGGGTCAGTTCAAGAATGCCCTGGAAACAGCCACGATTGCCTTTGAGCATGGGCGCAAGGCGAACGATTTCCGGGCACAGGCCCGCATTCATGTTCTTATGGGAGACATCTATGCGCTGATGAGTGACTATCGCAAGGCAATCGGGCAGTTTGAGTCTTCATTTGTTCTGAGCGAAGCGTTCGACGACAAACCAGGGAAGGCGCTGAGCGCACTGCGGAAGGGCTCTGCGTTGTACTGGATGAATCGCTGGGATGAGGCCCTGTCGGAGTACGAAACCGCGTTGAGAGAATACAAAGCCGCCGGAGAAGAGGCAAAGACCGCCCTGGCATTGCTCGGAATGGGCGAGGCATACTACCGGCAGGGACGGTATGGTGAGGCCCTGAATTCCCTGAATCAATCAAAACAGGTGTCGGCGTCAGGATCGCCTCAAACTGCATCACGCCTTGCCGTGGCTCTTGGCAATACGTATAGGGCCATGAATGAGGGCAACAGCGCGCTGGAGCGCTTCCGTGACGGCGCCAACAGGATGCGAACTCTTCGGACGGGGAGGGAATACGAAACGCTTCTGCTCTTTTCGATTGGTGTCGTCTATGCGGAGGGCGGGCGGCTTGACGAAGCAAAACGCTTTTTCAACGAAGCGTTGATGGCTGCTCGATCGTCTGGGGACCGTCTGGCTGAGAATTATCTTTACCTGTTTATTGCAAATGTCACGGAGCGCCAGATCCCGGCTCAACAACCGGCGTTTCAAATCGAAAAGCGGATCGAGTCGTACGTTCAGATTGCAGAGCGTTTTCGCGAGTGTTCTCATCTTGCCGGCGAGGCCTATGCGTACGGCCGCGCGGGCGACCTCTATCGGTCAGTCGGGCGACTTGTCGAGGCCCGGGCGATGTACGAACGGGCCGTGGAATTGATCGAAATGCGGTTTGCCGAGTTTCTGAATCCGGAACTCCATTTGCCTTATCAAAAGGAGCTCGAACTCGAGCAGGCAAGGGAGAGCTGGTATACAAATCTTGCATCGGTGCTGCTTCAGATCAGGAGGCCTGCCGACGCCCTGCAGGTCGCCGAGAGAGCGCGTTCAACTGCGCTCAGCCGCCTCCTGATCGAGGAAGTTATTCCCGTGCGAAACCTTGTTTTGCAGAAGGACATGGAGGAATTCAGAGCAAAGCTCGACGAGTACAAGCTGCTCCAACTTGAGGTGTCGAGTTTGCTTTCCCATCGTGACTATCAAGCTCCCGTGAAAATCGTGCAGCAGGCAAAAACCCGCCTGACGGCTCTACGGACGGAACTGGGCTCGACGGGGGCGCGTATTACGGCTTCGTATCCCAATTACGGACCTCTCACAGGAGGACAGCCGCTCACGCTGGGACAATTGCAGACAAACATACCGCGCGGGACTTTGCTTGTGTTGTACCTTCCCACGGACAATGAGCTCTCCATTTTCACCGTCACGAGGACGGACTTTGACGTCAAGACCGTCCCCGTCAGCCGGGAACGCCTCCGCGGCCTTGCAACTGAATACCTGCGGCTCCTCAGGGATCCGAATGTCTACGCAGGAGCAGCCGGTGAAGCGAGCCTTCCGGCGATGACCCGGTTTGCGACACTCTCGACGCAGTTGTATGACATTCTTCTCCGCCCCGTTGATGCGCTTATGGACAGAAATCTCGTGATTGTCACCGGGAGCGAGTTTGAAAATTTTCCCTTCCACGCCCTGGAGCGTCAGGAGCGCGACGGGACAATTCGATATCTCGCGGAGGTTACCAGCGTGGACTACCTCACAACTCTGGCTTCAATCAGGTTTCGCGTTGCTAGCACACCGCGGATTCAGAATGTGCTCGCCGTTGGAAATCCCACGGGGAGAAACTGGTCCGTCGATTACGAGCTCAGGGATATCAGGAGTTTTTTCAAGGATGCGAACGTGTTGATCGGGTTTGAGGCGACATGGAGAAATGTCGCGGCGAGGGCTGACATTCTGCAGCTGTCAACAGATTTCAGGAATGCTCCTGGAAACCATCCTTTTGGAAGTATGGCGCTGTCCGACGGTGAGACCCTCGACGGGTCCGTTGAAATTCCGTTCAAGCAGCTTACGAGCCATCAGGCTTTCCCCGTCGTGGTCCTTTCCAACACGTTGGGACAGGGAACCGGACTAACCTCCTTGCATGCATTTCTTCTGAGAATCAACGGGACCTCAGATGTGTTTTTCAATGCTTGGGGCGCCGAGCGCAAGGCGTCGAAGTTCTTTTCCGAATTCTTCTATACTCATTTGTCAAACGGATTGGCGCCAGGCGATGCTTACCGTCAGGCGTTGCTGAATCTCATTCGGACTCACGAGGTGAGCCACCCTTACTCGTGGGCGCAGTTTTTCCATTATGGCGTAGGATGATGGCGAAGGAGAAACAGGCGAGAAGTAAGAAGTAAGAAGTAAGAAGTGAGATGTAAGGTGTGAGATGTGAGATGTAAGATTTGAAATGTGAGACGGTTAACGGCGGCGGACTTTGACGCTACCGAGACCCGACTCAATATGGATCGAAAGTATGGGCTCTCCGAGCAGTGAGTTCTCTGTTGTGTACACCCCGCCCCGTTGTTTCGTAAATCCGTCCGCGAGATCGAAGCTCGAGAACCAACTGTCGTCATAGAAGAGTTCGACCGGTGTCTCGCGCGGAATGTTGATGGTGATGGCACCGAGGCCCACCTCCACCTTTGCATCCGCACTCCTGAGCAACTTTCCTCCGAAATCGAGCTTGTAGGCTCCAACGCCCCCGCTGAATTTGAGTCTCCGGAAATTCGTGTTTGCCAGGTTTGTCGCTGTAAACTTGCTCACGCCGGATTCGATCACGATGCTTTCGGCTGTAATCGGATTGGGCCTGTCGCAGGACATTTCCACAGAACTGGCCCCGGAGGATACCTTGAGCGTTCGGATCCGGAGGCCTGACAAGTCGAACTCTCCCTTTCCCGCCCCCAGCTCAATCCTGAAGTCCATGGGAACATCCTCAGAAAACCGCAATGTCCAGATCCTATTGTCCGATTCGCGATCGTCGGATTTCCGCCAGAATCGGGAGCGGTCCTTTGACCTGACCACAAGTTCGCCACGATCTCCACGGCTCGTATAACTGATATGAAAGTCGTCGGATTCGTCCCTGCCGGGAGCCGCGAAATCTGCAACGAGGATCTTGTCCGCGGGTCCCGGACCGATGAGAACGGTTCCGAACGAAACGTCAATGATAACGGAGATCTCCCGTTCGTCCCCGAGAGGGATTTCTTTGTGTCGCCGCTCCTGACCCGACGTTGAAACGGTTCCGAGAAGGAGCAGGACCACCAGGAGATGGCCGTAGGCGGGCAAATGGTTCATGGTGTACGGTATTACGGATTTATCCGGCAGGAGTTACAAAATACTCAATAATTCCGCAACTTATCCCTGAGATACTTGTAGAGCATTTCGCGTGCCCTGAAGATGTGGGCTTTGACAGTGCCCAGCGGAAGTTTCAGGATCTGAGCGATTTCCTGGTATTCCAGTTCCTCCTGGTGTCGCATAATAATGACCTGCCGGTATTTGGGAGGGAGGGAATTGATGGCGTCGTCAAAAAGTTTCTTCCGCTGGCGGGCAATCATGTCCTGATCGGGTTCGTACGTCGAATCCGGCAATTCAAACACGATGTCGCTCTCTTTCGACTCAAGCGGTTTATCGATGGAGAATGTCTGGAGTTTCTTCCGTCGGATATGATCAATACAGTTGTTGGTTGCGATCTTGTAGAGCCAGGTTGAGAACGCGAATTCGTCGTTGAACGACGACAACGAGGCAAACGCTTTGATGAAGGCCTCCTGGGTCAGATCCTCCACTTCTTCCTTTTCACGGATCATCCGGTAAATCAGATTGTAGATGGCATCGTGATATTTTTCACGGAGCCGTGCAAAGGCAGATTGATCACCCTTGAGGGCAAGCTGAATGAGACTCGTATCTTCGTGCTTGGATTCCCGGCGGCGCCGTTCGGCGTTATCGGAAGCGGGCGGCCGGGAAGGACGACGCGGGGGGGTATGTTTTCTTCGCGAAGAAGACATCCTGGGATATGGTCTGAGTCGATCTGTCGGCCATGAGTTCCTCCCAACATCGTTGCACAAACCGCCTCAAAGTACCGAAAAAAGTTGTGCAGTGCAACCGAACCGCAACACTGTCATCGGAAGTACCGTTGCTTTCGAGACCGGATTTCGATACTTTACTGTCGCGGACTCTGATTGGAGATGCATGCTCATCACATTTGAAGGTTTGGATTTTTCGGGAAAGTCGACTCAGGCTCAACGGCTCGCCAACCGGCTCACGCGCGAGGGATTCCGTGTCCTGGTTGTTCGTGAACCCGGTGGGACCGCCATTGGAGAACGGATACGGTCAGTGTTGCTCGACAAATCGTTCACAGGAATGACGGACACGGCAGAATTATTCCTGTTTTCGGCCAGCCGGGCACAGCTTGTGAATGATGTGATCCGGCCGGCGCTGAACCGCGGAACGGTTGTCGTGTGCGATCGGTTTTATGATTCCACGACCGCCTATCAGGGCTGGGGCCGGGGGTTGCCCCCCGACGCCGTACAGACCGTAAACAATCTCGCTACAGGCGGCTTGCAGCCGTCGTTGACGATCTTTTTGGACGTACCGGTTGACGTTCTTGAAGCTCGGGCCCGGGCGGCAGGATCGGGAAAAGATCGCATGGAGTCCAACGGCCACGCTTTCTATGATCGTGTGCGTCGTGGTTATCTTGCGCTTGCGCAGGCTGAAAACCGGTTTGTGGTTGTTCGCGGGGATCAATCCGAATCCGAGCTTGAAGTAGAAATCTGGAACCTGGTAGAGCCGCGCATCGCGGGAAATGTCAGGCTCTCGAGGAGTGAGGAACGATGAAACACGCTCGTGCCAATGTTTCTGCCCGCATCATCATTGCGGGAGGAGCGGTCGTTTTGCTGATGTTTGCCGGATTCTTTGCAATCGGGGACGACACGCTTCTGAAGCTTTATCGGGGTATCGACCTGTTCGGCAAAGTGTACAAGGAAGTCGCCACCAACTATGTTGATGAAATCGATCCCGACAAGTTCATGAAGGCGGGAATTGACGGGATGCTCAGGACACTTGACCCCTACACCGTATATATTGATGACCGGGAACATGGCGAGATTGACCTTGTTACAAGCGGGAAGTACGGCGGCGTTGGAATCACAGTCGGTCTTCGCGACGGGGTGATCACCGTTGTCGGATTGCTCGAGGGTTTTTCCGCCGCGAAATTCGGAATTCGGGTGGGAGATAGGATCCTCGCCATTGACAGCGTCTCTCTCGCGGGGAAATCGTTCGATGACGTTCGGAAACTGGTTCGAGGCGATCCGGGATCGGAATTGCGCATGACTATTGAGCGCGAGGGTGAACCGGGGCCATTGGAGTTCGTACTGCTCAGGGAAGAAATTCCTGTGCGAAATGTAACCTATGCGGGGACGGTGGACGATGGCATTGGCTACATCAAGCTTGAACGGTTCTCGCGGACAGCAGGCGATGATGTGAGGTTGGCGTTGAAAGAAATGACGGGAGTTCGCGGTATTGTGCTTGACCTTCGTGATAATCCCGGGGGTCTCCTGGATATGGCTGTTGATGTGGCATCCAGGTTCTTGCCGGAAAGCAGTCTTGTGGTCTCGACGCGCGGACGCCGCGGGGATGCGGACCGCCGGTACCATACCCAGGGAAAGCCAATGCTACCGGATGTGCCGCTGGCCGTACTTGTCGACCGGGGTACGGCAAGTGCGAGCGAAATTGTGGCCGGGGCTGTGCAGGATCTTGACAGGGGGATCATCGTAGGGACCAGGACATTCGGTAAAGGGCTGATCCAGACGATCGTAAGAGTGTCCGAATCCACATCCCTGAAGATTACGACCGGGCGCTACTATACGCCGAGCGGAAGGAGTATTCAGGAAATCGATTATTTTCACCGACTGGATAACGGTGATGTCCGTGTTCTACCAGACAGTTTGAAACGCGAATTTCGGACATCCCACAACAGATCAGTCTATGAGGGCGGCGGAATCCGTCCGGACACGCTGGTTGAGTCGCGATCGCAAAGTCCCCTTACGGAAGCCCTGATACGCAAGGCAATGTTCTTTAAATTTGCCAATCGATTTGCTTCGAAGTACTCAACCCTCCCGCCGGACTTTCGTGTGACCCCTGATTTGTATCGCGACTTTGTGGAATATGTGCGCGGGAAAGGATTCACCCTGAAAGAGGAAGCACGGCAGAAGCTGGACGAAGTGAAGGAAGCTGCTGTACGGGCGGGATACCGCCAGGGGGTACTCGGCCATATCAAACAGCTTGAAACCTTGATTGATCGTGAACAGGAAACGGCTTTTGAGAGACATGCTGAGGAAGTGAAAAAAGTACTTGCCCTGGAAATTATTGGGAGAGTCGATGGGGAACGGGAACGCATTAAGGCGTCACTCAGTGATGATCCTCAGATCCAGGTCGCGCTCAATCTCCTCAAAGGCCACAGAATGTACAAACAGATTCTTTCAGGAACCGCACGCTAGCGGAAGGTGTTGCGGGGGGCCGGGGTGGTTGAGGGGAGGGCGAGACTTTTTTCCACCGCGGCAGCCAGATCCTCAAAATCCTTCTTACGTCCCACGAAGTCCAGCCCGTCTGTCCGAACGATCAACAAAGCCCCCAGCGAGTATCGTCCAATCCATTCCTCGTAGTGACGATTGAGGAGTTCGAGATAGTCTCGCCGGATGCTTTGTTCATAAGTCCGGCCCCGTCGTGAGATCTGGTCGAGCAGCGTGTCCACGGTGCTTCTGAGGTAGATCATGAGGTCGGGAGGTTTAAGGTACTCCATCATAACGCCGAACAGAGATGTGTAATTCTCGTAGTCCCTCATTTCCATATTTCCCATCTCGTAGAGGTTTCTTGCAAATATCTCGGCGTCTTCGTAGATAGACCTGTCCTGGATCACGGATTTCCCCGACTCGATCATTTTCTTGTGATTCTTAAAGCGGTTGGCCAGAAAATACATCTGAAGGTGAAACGACCACCGTTTCATATCTGCATAGAAGTCCGGAAGGTACGGGTTATCGTCGACCGATTCGAAGTAGGGTACCCAGCCGAACCGTTTCGCAAGAAGGCGGGTCAGGGAGGATTTGCCGGCGCCAATGTTGCCGGCAACTGCGACAAAGACGGGTGAGGGCATGGCGAACGTGTGAATATATCGGGTTACGGTCTGAGAAGCAATCGGAATCAGTTGAGCGAAGAGACGAGGAGTTCCAAGCCGTTCATGATCCGCGGACCCGGACGGCTGACAACTGAGGCATCAAGGATATGTACAGAATTTCGGTGCACCGCAGAGAGATTCTTCCATTCCGGATAGGCTTCCACGACATCGCGGGGACTCGAAGCCACGTCGTTCATGACCACGATGACATCCGGATCACGTTCCAAAATGTATTCGCGTCCCAGCATTGGATATGCGGACGGTGCATGGGCGGCCACATTGCGCCCGTTTGCGAGGCCGATGAGTTCATGGAGGAACGTCCCGCTTCCGGCGGCGATGATTGGGCGAAGGGAGACAAGGAGAAGCACACTTCTCGCCGGACGCATTCTGGCCCGGCTGACCAATTCTCTCTGTTTGCTTCGAAGCTGGCTGATCAAGGAATCCGCGCGCGTCCGGGATCCGGTCAGAGAGCCAATCAATGCAATGGATTCGTAAATCCCCTCTAGGGAGGAAGGATTGGTCACCACCACCTGAAAGCCCAACGAGACGAGTCTGTCATGATCGGCCCGGGAATTGCCGGCGATGGTCATGAGAATAAGGTCCGGCTTGAGGGAAACAATGGTTTCGAAGCTTGGGCTGATCATTCCGCCCACGCGGGCTCTTCCTCTGACCTGTGGTGGTTCGTCGCAGAAATCGGTTACTCCGACAACGCTACTGTCGAGGCCGAGGGCAAACAACGTTTCCGTAATACTCGGTGCCAGCGAAATAATGCGGGATGCCGGGAGGTTTGTGTTCTGGGATGGGGTGGGGCTCGCTGCAGGGGCGCGATCAGAGTTCTTCTCTGTGCACGCCGCGCAGGCAAAGAGAAAAAACAACAAAAAAGGGGAAACCCGAGGCCTCCCCTTGGAGTGAAGGACGGCCATGGTCATTTGAAGGCATCGACAGCCTTGGCGACCGATTCGTGGTGATCGAAGACAGTAATCAGCTTTGTCACGATCAGAAGGCTTTCGATTTTCTCCGATGCGCGGGCGAGCTTCATATCACCGCCTGCATTCCTCATGGTGGTCAGGGCTCTGATTAACATTCCAAGTCCGGAACTGTTCATAAACTTCACATCGCCCAGATCCACGACAACCCTCGTTTTACCTGCTGAAACCAGTTTATGCAGTTCCTCGTTCAGCTCGGTGGCATCCGGTCCTCCCATGACATTACCGTTCAGTTCGATGACCGTAACGCCCTTCAACTCTTTGGTCTTGAATTTCATAAGGTTGCTCTCCCTTGCTCGTGAGGTGGCAAAGTTACTTCGTTCGGACAGCCGCCTTTGCTTTGCGAAGGTTCCAGTCGACGACAATGGCACTTGCAATATAAATCGAAGAATACGTACCTGCAATCGTGCCGATGGTTAGCGTGAAAGCAAAACCCCGGGTAACCTCCCCGCCGGCAAGGAGCAATACAACCAGAACAAGCAGGACGGTACCCTGGGTGATGATGGTTCTGCTCAGGGTGTCATTCAGACTGCGATTGATTACCTCGGCCAGCGTCATAGTGCGGTAGATCTTGACGTTTTCCCGGATTCTGTCAAACACGACAACGGTGTCGTTAACGGAGATTCCCACGAGGGTTAGAAAGGCCGCCACCACCTCCTGTGTGATCTCAACGTTGAGCCATGGGAAAACGCCGTCAACGAGCGAAAGTACGCTGAGTGCGACGAGAACGTCGTGAAAAAGAGCCACGACCGCTCCGAAGCCGTAAATGAATTTAAACCGGAAGCCAATGTAGAGAAGAATCACAATGAGAGATGCCACGACGGCCCAGACGGCGTCTTTGCGGAGTTCTTCTCCTATCTTAGGTCCGATCTTGTGTTCCGAGAGGACACTGAACGTGCGGTCGGGGAACCGGCTGCCGATTGCCGATTTAATTTGATCACCGATAACGGTTCCCTCGGCCTGTTCCACTGTTCGGATGAGGACCGTTTCACCGAGGCCGTAGGCCTTGATCTCGCTTTGCGCCAGTCCCACAGTCGCGAGGGCGTCGCGGATCTCGCCGATCTCAGGCTTCCCGTCGAATTCGATGACCAGCTCGGTACCACCAAGGAAATCGATGCCGAAATCTATCCCCTTCACAACGAGGGACAGCATTCCTGCTACGATCACCGCGGCAGAGAGGGCGTACATGAATTTGCGGGGCCGCAGGAAATCAAAGTTCGTTTTCTTAAAGAATTGCATTGCAGTTTCAGACTCCTTATTCGGGAAAAGGACTTCTCAGCCAATATTCGGAACGACACCACGGTCAGTCATGAGATCAAAGACCACGCGTGTGATGACAATGGCACTGAACATGCTTGCGACGATTCCGATCATGAGCGTCAGTGCAAATCCCTGCACCGGGCCGGTTCCAAATTGGTAGAGGATCAATCCTGTGAGAAACGTTGTGATATTCGAATCGACAATTGCGCTGAGGGCTTTTGAATATCCTGCGTCCACCACCGCTTTGATGGTCTTTCCGCCCGCACGTTCCTCCCTCATGCGTTCATAGATCAGGACGTTCGCGTCAACGGCCATACCGATTGTCAGAATGATGCCCGCGATGCCGGGGAGCGTGAGTGTAGCCTGGAAGCCGGCCATCACCCCCAGGATGAACAGCATGTTGAAAAACAGAGCGAGATCAGCAACAAGTCCTGCGGTGCGGTAGTAGACGATCATGAACA